>NZ_BAAHXD010000021.1:0-54110 GCF_054657115.1 Methyloparacoccus murrellii
GCTGGCACGCGCTGCCCTGAAGTGGTTCAAGCCGGTCAAGGGCCGATTTCAGCGATCGCCGCGTCGCGGCGGCGCGTCCCGGACCTCAGGGTTCCGGGTGTTGCCCCGTTTGTGCGGGCATCCCTGATCGTGCCGGCCAGTCGCCGCCCGCTCGGGGGCGTTCCGCTCCGTCCGCCAGCCTTGGCGTCCATCCTGCAAGCGGAATCGGCCAGGGCAGCGGTTAAAATAGCCCATAACCCTCATCGGCCCGTATCGGGCCCCGGCTTTTACCATCAGTCAGGTTATCAACATGCTTGAAGCGTATCGGAAACATGCGGCGGAACGGGCGGAGCAGGGGCTGGTGCCGCAGCCCCTGAGCGCGGAATGGACCAGCGCGCTGGTCGAGCTGATCAAGAACCCACCCGCCGGCGAGGCGGCGTTTCTGCTCGAACTGCTGGCCGATCGCGTGCCGGCCGGCGTCGACGAGGCGGCCTATGTGAAGGCCGGCTTCCTGGCCGCCATCGCCCGGGGCGAGGCGCACTCGCCGATCCTTGCGCCCGAGCGTGCCGTGGAGCTTCTGGGTACCATGCTGGGCGGCTACAACGTGGCGCCGCTGATCGAGCTGCTCGACCATCCGCAGCTGGCGCCGGCCGCCGTCCGCGCCCTCTCGCACACGCTGCTGATCTTCGATGCCTTCCACGATGTCCAGGAGAAGGCCGGGCAGGGCAATGCCCAGGCCCGGGCGGTGCTGGAATCCTGGGCGGCGGCGGACTGGTTCACCAGCCGCCCGGCAGTTCCCGAGACGATCACCGTCACCGTGTTCAAGGTGCCGGGCGAGATCAACACCGACGACCTGTCCCCGGCCCAGGATGCCTGGTCGCGCCCCGACATCCCGCTGCATGCCCAGGCCATGCTCAAGCTGCCGCGCGAAGGCGTGAGCCATGCGCCGCAGCAGATCGCCGAGCTCAAGCGGAAGGGCTTTCCGGTCGCCTTCGTCGGCGATGTGGTCGGGACCGGCTCCTCGCGCAAGTCGGCCACCAACTCGGTGCTCTGGTACATCGGCAACGACATTCCGCACGTGCCCAACAAGCGCGATGGCGGCGTCTGCATCGGCGGCAAGATCGCGCCGATCTTCTTCAACACCATGGAGGACTCGGGGGCGCTGCCGATCGAGTGCGATGTGTCCGGCCTGAATAGCGGCGATGTGATCGACATTCTTCCCTACGCGGGCTGCATCGTTCGCCACGATTCCGGCGAGATCGTCACGACCTTCGCCCTGAAGAACGACATCCTCCTCGACGAGGTCCAGGCCGGCGGCCGCATTCCGCTGATCATCGGCCGGGGACTGACCGACCGTGCCCGGCAGGTGCTGGGCCTGGGCGTGTCCGGCGTCTTCCGCCGCCCGCAGGCGCGGGCGGACAGCGGCAAGGGCTACACCCTGGCGCAGAAGATGGTCGGCCAGGCCTGCGGCGTGGCGGGGGTCCGTCCCGGCACCTACTGCGAGCCGCACATGACCACCGTCGGCTCCCAGGACACCACCGGCCCCATGACCCGCGACGAGCTCAAGGATCTGGCCTGCCTGGGTTTTTCCGCCGACCTGGTCATGCAGTCGTTCTGCCACACGGCGGCCTATCCGAAGCCGGTGGACGTGAAGGTGCACCACAGCCTGCCGGACTTCATCATGAACCGCGGTGGCGTCTCGCTGCGGCCGGGCGACGGCATCATCCATTCCTGGCTCAACCGCATGCTGTTGCCCGACACCGTCGGCACCGGCGGCGATTCGCATACCCGCTTCCCCATCGGCATCTCGTTCCCGGCCGGCTCAGGGCTGGTGGCCTTCGCCGCCGCCACCGGGGTGATGCCGCTGGACATGCCGGAATCGGTGCTGGTGCGCTTCACGGGCAGGATGCAGCCTGGCATCACGCTGCGTGACCTGGTGCATGCGATTCCCTACGCGGCGCTCCAGCGCGGGCTGCTGACAGTGGAAAAGAAGGGCAAGAAAAATGTGTTCAATGGTCGCATCCTGGAGATCGAGGGCCTGCCCGATCTCAAGATCGAGCAGGCCTTCGAGCTGGCCGACGCCTCGGCCGAGCGTTCCGCCGCTGCCTGCACCGTGCGGCTCAATCCCGAGCCGGTGACCGAGTACCTGCGCTCCAACATCGTCCTCCTGAAGTGGATGATCGCCGAGGGTTACGGCGATGCGCGCACGCTCGCGCGGCGCATCCGGGCCATGGAGGACTGGCTGGCCAATCCCCTGCTGATGGCGCCGGACGCCGATGCGGAGTATGCCGAGGTCATCGAGATCGATCTCGACCAGATCAGCGAGCCCTTGCTGTGCTGCCCCAATGATCCGGACGACGTCAAGCCACTGTCCGAGGTGGCCGGGGTCAAGATCGACGAGGTGTTCCTGGGGTCCTGCATGACCAACATTAGCCATTTCCGGGCGGCGGGGAAAATTCTCGACCAGTTCGGGAAACAGGTGCCGGGGCGGCTGTGGGTGGTGCCGCCGACGCGCATGGACCAGATGGAACTGACCGAGGAGGGCTATTACGGCATCTACGGCAAGGCCGGCGCCCGTACCGAGGTGCCGGGCTGCTCGCTGTGCATGGGCAACCAGGCGCGCACGGCGGACAATGCCACGGTGGTTTCCACGTCCACCCGCAACTTCCCCAATCGCATGGGCGCGGGCGCGAACGTGTACCTGGCCTCGGCGGAACTGGCTTCGGTCTGCTCGGTGCTGGGTCGCATTCCCACCCTTGCCGAGTACAGCGCCTATCTGGCCAACCTCGACAGGCAGGCGGACGCTACCTATCGCTACATGAACTTCGACCAGTTGCCGGCGTATGCCGCGACGGCGGAAAAGGCCGATCTGCCGGCCTGAGAGTGGCCACCCCGGTGGCATTTGCCACCGGGGTGGGACAGCGGTCGCCTGCGCCCGCCATCAGCGGTCGGCACAGAACCCGAAACCGACCTTGCCGTTGGCGGGCACCTGGCGATTCCAGTCGAGGCCCCGGGCGCTCAGGGTGCTGCCGGTTTGCGTCCAGATGGCATTCCAGAGGTTGGCGATGCGTCCCGCGATCGTCAGCCGGACCTGCCATTCGACGGGTTGGCCGCTGCCGTTCCTGACCTCCACATCGGCACAGTAGCCCCGCCCCGAGTCGGAGCGGATCAGCAGCCGGGTGTCGAGCGCGGTCCCGCCGGGATCGGTTTCGTCGCCATCATCGCTGTCCGAACAGCCTGGATCGCCCGGGTAATCGGTCTTGCCGTCGCCGTCGTTGTCGCGCCCGTCGCGACAGGCAGGCTTCGAGGGCGGGCGTTCGGCGCAGAAGCCGAAGCTGGCCGAGGCGCCCGGCGCCAGTTGCCGGTTCCAGTCCAGGCCGGCCACCGTTAACCGGTCGCCGTCCTGCTGCTGGTAGCGGGCATTCCAGAGCTGGCTGATGCGGCCCTGGAACGGGAAGCTGGCGCGCCAGATCACGGTGTCGTGGCTGGTGTTGGTAACGCTGCCGTCAGCGCAGTAGCCGCTGCCCCAGTCCGAGCCGAGGCTGATGCGGGCCGGCAGTTCCAGCTCCGTCGGCGGGGGCGGCGGATTGTATTCGTCGGTATCGGTGGGCGATGCGCAGCCGGGGTCGGCGGGGTGGTCGACGCGGCCGTCGCCATCGTTGTCGCGGCCGTCCTGGCAGGCCGCCGGCGGAGGCGGCGGATCGTTTTCGTCGCTGTCGCCAGGTGTGGTACAGCCGGGATCGGCCGGGTGGTCCACCAAGCCGTCGCCATCGTTGTCCTGCCCGTCGGCGCAGGCCGGACCCGGTGGTGGCGGGGCCGCACCCCAGAGCCGGCCGAGCAGGTCGAGCTTGTCCTGCCAGACCGTCTTCCAGTCGTCCTGGAGGATGCCGCCGGTATCGCCGCTGTTGGGGTTCCAGGCCCAGTAGAAGAGGTGCCGGATGTCGCGCTGGCCGAGATAGGCGATGAAGGCATCCTGCCAGGTCTTGTCCCCGGGATTGCCGCCATGGCCATAGCGGCCGCCGGCCTCGCCGATGGCGATGACATGGCCGGTGGCCCGGAAACGCCCGAAATGGGCATCCCAGATGGCGGGCAGGTTGCGCGGGAAGTCGGTGGCGTTGAAATAGGGCTGGTCGTACACGTCCGGTCCGTAGACATGCGGGGACAGGACCAGCCGGTTGGCCGGTATCGCCAGCGGGTGACAGGCCAGGGGTTCTAGGTTGCCACCCCACCAGTGGGGGACGGGGCCACTGCACGACGGGTTGTCCTGGATGCCTTCGACGAAGATCAGGATGTCCGGCGCGGCTTCCAGCACCGCCCGGGCCGCCCTTTCGGCGGCGGAATTCCAGTCCGTGGCGGGACGGCCCAGGCCCCAGGTGGCGGTGCCGTGAGGCTCGTTCTTCAGGTCAATGCCCAGGAAATGGGGCAGATTCCGGTAGCGCCGCGCCATGAAGACCAGATCGTCGATCCAGTCCTGCTCGCCATGGCCGGGGTCGTACCAGAGCTCGCTGATGCCGCCGTTGCAGTCCAGGCGGTGATGGTCGAGCAGTATGTGCAACCCCTGGCGGTCGAATTCGCCCAGCACCCTGTCGAGCACCTCCAGCGAGGTCCGGCCGGCCAGGTCCGGGTTCAGCGTCGTGTTGACGCTGCTCACCCGGCTGCCGGCCAGGGTGCCGGGGCAGACCGGAATGCGCACGGCGTTGAAGCCGGCGGCCTTGATCTGGGCGATCATGTCCTTCCAGTTGCGGGCCCACAGGCCGTGGACGACGTGGTCGGAGGTTTCAAAGCCGAACCAGTTGACGCCGCGCAGCGTGAGCGGCTGGCTGTTGCCGTCGCGCAGGGTGCCCTGCTCGACGGTGTAGGCTTCCGCCGTTCCGGCAGCCAGGATCAGGGCCAGCAGGGGCCAGGTGCCGCGATGGGTGTGCATGGGGACCTCCTTGCGGGGTTGGACAGGGTGTGCGTGCGATGCTGCGGACGGCTGTTGCCCCGCTGGGAGCAGGCCGCCGACCCGCCGCACGGTAGTGCGGAAACCTGTCCGGGTCCAATGACAAAATCATAAGATGGATCTTGCGGCGGCCTGGCGCCGATCATCCCCCTTTTCCGGCGAGACTCTCGTGAACCTGCGCGGCATCGATCTGAACCTCCTGACCGTTTTCGAGGCTGTCTATCAGGAGCGCAGCCAGGTCAGGGCATCCGAGCGCCTGGGCATGACCCAGCCCGCCGTCAGCAATGCCCTGGCCCGCCTGCGGCATCTGTTCGACGATCCGCTGTTTCGCGGGCGTACCCGGGGGCTGGTGCCGACGCCCCGGGCCGAGCGGCTCTACGAGGACCTGCACCGGGCGCTGGACGGCATTCGCGGGGTGCTGGTCGAAAGGCTGGCCTTCGACCCGGCCGGCTGTCACCGCCCCTTCGTGGTCGGCGTTTCGTCCAGTTCCGGGCTGCTCTATGGTCCGCTCCTGTACGAGCGCATGCAGGCCGAGGCGCCGCATGCCCGGCTCAAGGTGCGCAGCATCGACCCGGAGGCGGGGGTTCCCGCGCTGCTGCGCGAGCATCGGCTGGATCTGGCCCTGTGTCATGCCCGTTTCGAGGATCCGCAGCTGGAACAGCCGGTTTTTGCCGAGGACGAACTGGTCATCATGGTGCGGGCCGACCATCCGCGCATCCGTTCGATGCCGACCCTGGAGGCCTGCCTGAAGGAGCGCTTCGTCTGCTCCTTCAATCTACTGCACCGGGCCCACGAGGCTGCGTTGAACAACTTTCTCGACGAGATTCGGGAGCGCACGGTGCTTGAAATCCCGACCCCGCTGGCGTTCATCCACGCCGTTGGCCGGACCGACCTGCTGGTGATCACGCATCGCCGGCTGGCCGAGCGGTTCCGGGAAATCCATGGCGTCCGCTATTACCGGCTGCCAATCGACGTGCCGCCGATCCGCTGCCATCTGGTCTGGCACCGGGAGATGACGGCGGACCCCGCACACCGCTGGCTGCGGGAGCAGCTCAGGGCCGTGCTGGACGATCTCGAGCGGAAGCTGTCGTCCTGGCCGGCGTGAGTCGCCGGCGCGGGAGGATTAGGCCGCTGGCGCGTGGCGGGTCCTCAGCCATTCCTCCCAGGCGGCATGGGCAATGGCGAGGATCACGGGCCCCAGGAACAGGCCCAGGAAACCATAGCCGAGCAGGCCGCCGATGATGCCCAGCACGACCAGGGCGAACGGGATGCGGGTGGCCTGGCTGATGACCAGCGGCCGCACCAGGTTGTCGACCCAGCTGACGATCAGCGAACCCCAGGCCAGCAGGGCCAGGGCGCGCCAGGTCTCGCCCTGGAAGAACAGCCACAGGCAGCAGAGCACCCATACCACCACGGCGCCGAATGGGATCAGGGCCATGACGATGGTCAGCAGGGTCAGCAGGGCCGGGCTGGGCAGCCGGACGCCCCAGTAACCGAGGCCGGCGACGCTGCCCTGGACGATGGCCGTGAGGACGATGCCGTACAGCACGGCCCGCGAGGTCCGCTGGGCGATGTCGAGATAGTTGTCGGCCCGCGCGCCCAGACCCAGGCGCAGGCCGTGGCGGACCTCCGCGGTCAGGCTCTCGCCGTCACGGTAGAGGAAGAACATCAGGAACAGGCTGAGCGACCATTGGCCGGCCAGGAGTCCGGCATTGCCGAGCACGTCCAGCAAGCGCCGGCTCAGCCCGCGTACCTGCGGCAGCAGCTGTTGCCGGATCAGCTCGCCGACGTCGGCCCATTGCTCGACATGCTGGCTCAGTTCGTCGCCGACATAGGGGATGCGCGCCAGCTGTTCCTGCAGCACGCTGCGCTGCTCCAGCCACAGCGGCAGCTGGTGGATGACGCTGGTCATCTCGCGCTGGATGACCGTGGTCAGGCCGGCCAGGGGCAGCAGCACCGCGATGCCCAGCAGGCTGACCATGACCAGCGCCGCCAGGGTATTGCGGCGGCCGAGCAGGGCGAGAAGGTGCCGGTAGGCCGGCCAGGTTGCGTAGGCCAGGATGACCGCCCACAGCAGCGGTTCCAGCAGCGGCCCGAGTATCCGGTACACCAGCAGTGCGAGTCCGGCCAGGAACAGCAGCAGCGGCAGGCGCCGGGTCAGGGTGCTCATGCGCGTGCCGGAGTCTGGTAGCGTCCCTGCCGGTTCGGTACGGCGATGCGCTCGCGGCGTTCGCCATCCAGCCGCAACGCGGTGAGTTCCCCGCCCCAGAGGCAGCCGGTATCTAGGCAGCAGACGCCATCGCGGACGTGATAGCCCAGCGTGGACCAGTGCCCGAAGACGATCCGGGCGCCGGCGCTGCGCCGGTCCGGTACCGCGAACCAGGGCACCAGTCCCGCCGGCTGGGTGCCGGGTCGGCCTTTCTGGCGGAAGTCCACGCGCCCATCCAGGGTACAGTAGCGCAGCCGGGTCAGGCAGTTGGTGATGAAGCGGAGGCGCTCCCAGTCGCCGAGCCCCTCGTCCCAGCGGTCCGGCTCGTCGCCGTACATGTGCCAGAGGAATTCGCCGGGGCTGTCACCCTGGAGGACCGCTTCGGCTTCCCGCGCCAGGGCCGCCGCCTGTGCCACGCTCCATTGGGGAGGCAGGCCGGCGTGAATCAGGTAGAATCCCTCGCCGTGATGCAGCAGGGGCCGCCGCCGCAGCCAGTCCAGCAGTTCGTCCCGGTCCGGCGCGCCGAGGACATCGGCGAAGGTGTCGCGGTGCTTGGTGCGCGTGACGCCCGCCGCGACCGCCAGCAGGTGCAGGTCGTGGTTGCCCAGCACGCATACGGTCGCCTCGCCCAGCGAGCGCAGGGTGCGCAGGGTCTCCAGCGACTTCGGGCCGCGGTTGACGAGATCGCCGACCAGCCAGGCCTGATCCCGGGACGGATCGAAATCCAGCCGCTCCAGCAGCGCGACGAGTTCGTCGTGGCAGCCCTGGACATCGCCGATGGCGTAGATGGCCATGCGCGGTCAGTGCAGGATGCGGGGGATGGCCAGCGTGAACGGGGGGATCGGCGCCTCGAACAGGTCGCCGCCGTCGGTGCGCATCAGGTATTCCCCGCCCATGCTGCCGACCGGGGTCGCGATCTGGGTGGCGCTGGTGTAGCGGAAGGCTCCGCCCGGCGCGATGCGCGGCGTTTCGCCGATCACCCCGGCGCCGCGCACCTCCTGCGCCTTGCCGTCGGCATCGGTGATCACCCAGTGCCGGGACAGCAGCCGCGCCGCCTCCGTTCCCCGGTTGCGAATGGTGATGGTGTAGGCGAAGACGTAACGACTGGCCGAGGGGTCGGATTCGGATTCCAGGTACTGGATCTGGCTTTCGATCTGGATCGTGGGCTGGATGTGCATGCGGATCGGAACGGCACAACGAATTTTTCAGGGACGCGCATTTAACCACAAGCTTCCACCGGCGTAGACCGGTGGAATATCGCCTGGCCGGACAGCGGGCCGGCCGGCCAGTTCAATCAAACCGATCGCGGAGTCACTATCGATGCACGTCCACATCCTGGGGATTTGCGGCACATTCATGGGCGGGCTGGCCATCCTGGCCCGCCAGCTGGGCCACGAGGTCACGGGGTCCGACCAGAATGTCTATCCGCCCATGAGCACGCAGCTGGAGGAGCAGGGCATCGCGCTGATGTCCGGCTATGCCGCCAGCAACCTGGATCGTCGCCCCGACCTGGTGGTGGTGGGCAACGCCATCTCCCGCGGCAATTCGGAGATGGAGGCAGTGATGAATGCCGGCCTGCCCTACGTCTCGGGGCCGGAATGGCTCTACGACCAGGTGCTGCGCTCGTCCTGGGTGCTGGCGGTGGCGGGTACCCACGGCAAGACCACCACCAGCAGCATGCTGGCCTGGATACTCGAGCAGGGGGGGCTGGAGCCCGGCTTCCTGATCGGCGGCGTTCCGCTCAATTTCGGCATCTCCGCCCGCCGGGGCGGGGGGCGGTACTTCGTGGTGGAGGCCGACGAGTACGACACGGCCTTCTTCGACAAGCGCTCCAAGTTCGTCCACTACCGGCCCCGTACCGCCATCCTCAACAACCTGGAATTCGATCACGCCGACATTTTTCCGGATCTGGCCGCCATCCAGCGGCAGTTCCATCACCTGGTCAGGACCGTCCCCGGTCATGGGCTGATCATCGCTCCGAACTGGGAACCGGCGCTGGACGAGGTGCTGCAGCTGGGCAGCTGGACACCGGTCGAGCACACCACCCGGGAGCATTCCGGCCAGCCGGCCACCTGGGCCTACCATCTCCTCGCCGCCGACGGCAGCCGCTTCCAGGTCATCCACGACGGCCAGCCGGCCGGCATCGTCGACTGGGGCCTGAGTGGCTTGCACAATGTCCACAACGGTCTCGCGGCCATCGCCGCGGCCCACCACGTCGGCCTGTTTCCTGAGCGCAGCGCGGAAGCCCTGTGCAAGTTCAGGAACGTCAGGCGGCGGCTGGAGGTCAAGGCCGAGATCGACGGCATCACGCTTTATGACGACTTCGCCCATCACCCGACCGCCATTGCCAGTACCTTGGAGGGCCTGCGGGCACGGGTGGGTCGGGCGCGCATCATCGCCGTCCTCGAGCCGCGCTCCAACACCATGCGCATGGGCGTGCACGCGGATGCCCTGGGCGGTTCGCTGGCGAGCGCCGATCTGGCCTGTCTCTATCAGGCTCCCGACCTCGGCTGGGATGTGGCCCGGGCATTGTCCGGTCATCCGCATGCCAGCGTCTGCGATTCGCTCGAGGCGATCGTCGACTGGTTGCTGGCGACAGCCACCGCCGGCGATCACATCCTGTTCATGAGCAACGGCAGTTTCGGCGGCATCCATCAGAGGGCCGCCGAACGCCTGCGCGCGCGCACGGTCGCCTGAGCGCGGTTGCTGGGGGACGCCGTGCAGCCAGCCGTATCCGTCATCATCGTCAATTTCAACGGCGGACCGCTGCTGGCCGAATGCGTGCGCTCGGTGCTGGCCTCCACGGTGCCGGTCGAGGTTCTGGTGGCGGACAATGCCTCGACCGACACCAGCCTGATCGAGCTGCGCCTGGCCGGCGGCGGCGACGCGCGCCTCACGATTCTGGAAAGTCCCGCCAATCTCGGCTTTGCCCGGGCCAACAACCGCGCCCTGGCCCGCTCGCGGCATGGCTACGTCCTGTTCCTGAACCCCGACTGTCTTGTGGCGCCCGACACCCTGGCCAGCATGCTGGCGGTGTTCGCGCAGGATCCGGCGATCGGCATGGCCGGCTGCCTGATCCGCAACCCGGATGGCAGTGAGCAGCCCGGCTGCCGGCGCAGCATCCCGACGCCCTGGCGCACCTTCGTCCAGGTCACCGGGCTCGACCGGTTCCAGACACGGGATTCACGTTTCCGCAGCTATCTGCTCACTAATCAGCCCCTGCCCGCCGGACCCGCGCCGGTGGAGGCCATTTCCGGCGCCTTCATGATGGTACGGCGGGCGGCCATCGAGACGGTCGGGCCCATGGACGAGGGGTACTTCATGCACTTCGAGGATCTCGACTGGTGCCTGCGCTTCCAGCGGCAGGGCTGGCAGATCGTCTTCGTGCCGCAGGTCGAGATCCTGCACGTCGGCGGTGTCTGCTCCTCCACCCGGCCCATGCGCGTCGAGTATCACAAGCATCTCGGCATGGCGCGGTTCTACCGGAAGTTTTTCCAGGACAGCCATTATCTGCTGATGAGCGTGGTGCTGGCGCCCGCCATCCTTACCCGGTTTGCCTGGCGCCTGGCGGTGCATGGGCTGGGCTGGCTGGGCGTGAAGCCGCGACGGCATCCACAGGTGCTGGCCAGCCAGGTGGCGCGGCAGTGCGCGCCCTATCCGGTGGCCCTATCCCCGGGCGACCGCCGGCGGGTGATGGTGACCGGCGCGACCAGCCTGATCGGCGACTATCTGCTCCCGCTGCTGGCCAATGCCGGCTTCGAGGTACATGCCCTGAGCCGCAATCCGCCGGACTATGGCCGCAAGGCGGGCATCCACTGGCATCATCTGGATATCGCCCGCGCCCGTCCGGAACGGGGGCCCGGCTTCGATGTCCTGATTCACCTGGCGCCCCTGGCGACCCTGCCGCCGCTGATGGAGGCCCTGGGCGACAGTTGTCCGCGCCGCATCATCGGCTTCGGCTCGACCAGCGTCTTCACCAAGGTCGACTCCGCCCTGGAGAAGGAACGGCAGCTGTCCGCGGGGTTGCGGGCGGCGGAAGAGCGGATCGCCGATTTTTCCGCGGCGCATGGGATCGCCTGGACCGTGTTCCGCCCGACCCTCGTCTACCATCTGGGGCGCGACAAGAACGTCACCACCATCGCGGAATTTCTGCGCCGGTTCGGTTTCTTCCCCTTGGTCAATGGATCGTCCGGCCTGCGGCAGCCGGTGCATGCGGAGGATCTCGCTAGGGCCACGCTGGCGGCCATCGACAACCCGCGCAGCTTCGGCAAGGCCTACAACCTCAGCGGCGGGGAAATCCTGACCTACCGGGACATGGTGGTGCGGACGGCGACAGCCATCGGCGTGCGCTGCCGGCTGGTCGACATCCCCCTGTCACTGCTCAAGACAGTCATTCAGCTGGTGGCGCTGGTGCCGCGCTTCGGTCATCTGAACCCGGAGATGGCCACCCGCATCAACCATGATATGTATTTCGACAATCATGATGCCCAGCAGGACCTGGGCTTCAGCCCGCGGCGGTTCCTGGGCGCGGAGCCGAGGGACGGATAGCGTCCCCCCGGTTCGGCGAGGGGGATCAGGCGGACTTGCGCAGTTCCTTGGGCAGCGAGAAGACCACCTTCTCCTCGATGCCGCGGGATTCGACGGCGGTCCTGGCACCCCATTCCTTGAGCCGGTTGATGACCTCGGTAACCAGTACCTCGGGGGCCGAGGCACCGGCGGTGATGCCCACGCAACGGGCATTCTCGACCCAGGACTTCTCGACATGCCGGGCGTCGTCGATCAGGTACGACGCGCAGCCGAGCTTCTCGGCGATCTCGCGCAGGCGGTTGGAGTTGGAACTGTTGGGCGAGCCGACCACCAGGATCACATCGCACTGGTCGGCCAGTTTCTTGACCGCGTCCTGGCGATTCTGCGTGGCATAGCAGATATCGTCCTTCTTCGGTCCGCAGATGTTCGGGAACCGGGTCTTGAGGGCATCGACGACGGCCTGGGTATCGTCGATGGACAGGGTGGTCTGGGTGACCCAGGCCAGGTTGTCCGGGTTCTTGACGGTCAGCGTTGCGACATCCTCGGGCGACTCGACCAGGTAGATGCCGCCGGCCGGGTTGTCGTACTGGCCCATGGTGCCCTCCACCTCCGGATGGCCGGCATGGCCGATGAAGACGATCTCGCGGCCCTGGCTGGCGTGATGATGGACCTCGATGTGCACCTTGGTGACCAGCGGGCAGGTGGCGTCGAAGACCTGCAGGCCGCGCTGTCTGGCTTCCTCCTGGATGGTCTTGGACACGCCGTGGGCGCTGAAGATCACGGTGGAATTTTCCGGCACCTCGGACAGCTCCTCCACGAACACCGCGCCGCGATCGCGCAGCCCGTCCACCACATAGCGGTTATGGACCACCTCGTGCCGCACGTAGATGGGGGCGCCGAAAACCTCGATGGCACGGTCGACGATCTCGATCGCGCGATCGACGCCGGCGCAGAATCCGCGAGGGTTGGAGAGCAGTATGTCCATGGGCGTGATTTCTCTGAGTGAATTACTGGGAAATTCTGTCATGCGCCGGCCCGGGAATCAATGCGGCTTCCGGCGCCTGCCGCCCCGGTTGCCAGAGCACTTCCTGCCCGCCGTGCTGGCGCGCCAGTACCCGGCAGACGACGAACAGCAGATCCGACAGGCGGTTGAGGAAGGCGAGCGTGGCCGGACCCGGATCCTCGCCGGCCGCCATGGCCACGGCCGTGCGCTCGGCCCGCCGGCAGACCGTCCGCGCGAGGTGGCATTGCGCCGCCGCCGGATTGCCGCCGGGCAGCACGAATTCCCGCAGCGGGGGCAACTGGGCGTTGCAATGGTCCAGCCATTGTTCCAGCCACTGGACATGCCGGTCTTCGACCGTGCGGCGGCCGGGGATGCTGAGATCGCCGCCCAGATCGAACAGCAGCTGCTGGATTTCACCGAGACACGCGGCCAGCGGTCCCGGCAGGGGCTGGGTCAGCAGAACGCCGAGGTGGCAGTTCAGTTCGTCGAGTTCGCCCAGCAGGTGGATGCGCAGCGCGTCCTTGCGGAGCCGCGAACCGTCGGCGAGGCCGGTGGTGCCGGCGTCGCCGGTGCGTGTGTAGATGCGGGTGAGCCGGTTGCCCATGTTCACACCAGCGGCTGTTCGCAGACCACGATGCCGTCCTCGTCCACGTAGACGTGGTAGTCGCTGCGGAAGTTGATGCCGGCGAAGCTGATCAGCTTGTCGCGGTCGCCGTTGCCCCGTTTGTGGCTCTTCAGCGGGTGGCTGTGCAGGGCGCGGATGCCGATGGGCAGCTGGCTGAGTTCGACCGAGTCGCGGACGCAGCCGTAGACAATGATGCCCACCCAGCCATTGTCGCAGGCCAGCCGCGAAAGGTTGCCGCCGAGTAGGGCGCAGCGGTGCGAGCCACCGCCGTCGATGACCAGGACCCGCCCGGTGACCTTCTCCTCCAGCGTCGCCCGGATCAGCACGTTGTCCTCGAAGACCTTCAGGGTGGTGACCTGTCCGCAGAAAGCGCTGTGGCCGCCGAAGCTCTTGAAGATGGGCTCGCCGATCTGCAGGTGATGCCGGTCGCCGAACCGGTCGCAAAGATCCGCTGTCTTGAATGTCATGGGCATGTCTCGGTTGGGTTCGTCGGGATTTCCCCGGGAAGCGCCTGCGACAGCCGGGAGCGTCGATGGTTCAGGCTCAGAGGTAGCGGGCCAGCAGGCCGCGTTCGCCATTTTGCCCGATCGGCAGGGGGATGCGTACTTCCCAGCCGCTGCCCGGTGCCTCGGCGAGGCTGGCGCCATGCCTGTCGGCCATGCGTTCAAGCACGATGTCGCGGTTTCCCTCGGGCAGGATCAGCTCGAGCCGGTCGCCGACGGCGAACTTGTTCTTGACCTCGACACAGGCCTCGCCGCTGGCGGGATCGAAGCCGGTGATCTCGCCGACGAACTGCTGCCGATGGCTGGTGGAATGGCCCTGCAGGTAGTTCTGGTACTCCTCGGTGCGGTGACGCTGGTAGAAGCCGTCGGTGTAGCCGCGCTGGGCGAGGTTCTCGAGCTTGCCCAGCAGGGACGGATCGAACGGCCGTCCCGCCACCGCGTCGTCGATGGCCTGCCGGTAGAGCTGGGCGGTGCGGGCGACGTAATAGAAGGACTTGGTGCGCCCCTCGATCTTCAGGCTGTCGACACCGATCGCCACCAGCCTGTGCACATGCTCGATGGCGCGGAGATCCTTCGAGTTCATGATGTAGGTGCCATGCTCGTCCTCCATCACCGGCATCAGCTCGCCCGGGCGGTTCTCTTCCTCGAGGAAGTACACGGCATCGGCCAGGGGGTGGCGGGTCTGGTCGCCGCAATCCGCCAGCGTGCCGTTCAGGTCGTCGAGCGACAGCCGCAGCTGGCCGGGCAGGTAGTCGCCCTCGGCGGTCTCGGTGGCGGGCTGCAGGTCGTATTTCCAGCGGCAGGCATTGGTGCAGGTGCCCTGGTTGGGATCGCGGCGATTGAAATAGCCGGACAGCAGGCAGCGGCCGGAATAGGCGATGCAGAGCGCGCCATGGACGAAGACTTCCAGCTCCATGTCCGGGCATTCCTGGCGGATCTCGGCGATTTCCTCCAGCGACAGTTCGCGCGAGAGGATGATGCGGCGGATGCCGATCTGCTGCCAGAAGCGCACGGCAGCATGGTTGACGGTGTTGGCCTGCACCGAGAGATGGATGGGCATGTCCGGCCAGGCCTCCCGCGCCAGCAGGATCAGACCGGGATCGGCCATGATCAGGGCATCCGGGCCCATCGCGACGATGGGCGCGAGATCGCGGATGAAGGTACGGACCTTGCGGTTGTGGGGCAGCACGTTGGTGGCCAGGAAGAAGGCCTTGCCCAGGCGGTGCGCCTCGGCGATGCCCAGCGCCAGGTTCTGCTCCAGGAAGTCGTTATTACGCACGCGCAGGCTGTAGCGCGGCAGCCCGGCGTAGACGGCATCGGCCCCGTAGGCGAAGGCGTAGCGCATGTTTTTCAGGGTTCCGGCGGGCGAGAGCAGCTCCGGCGTGTTCATGGGCCTGGTTGTCCGGTGATAGAATCGCCGCGATTCTACCGTTAAGTTGACTGTTACGCTCAGGTATAGCCGTCCCCGATGCAGACCGCCCCGGCCTTCCAGACCCTCAAGCAATGCGTCGGCAATACGCCCCTGGTTTGCCTGCAGCGGTTGCCCGGTGCGACCTCCAACCTGATCCTGGCCAAGCTGGAGGGCGACAATCCGGCGGGTTCGGTCAAGGATCGCGCGGCGCTGAGCATGATCGAGCATGCCGAGCGGCGGGGTGATATCCGCCCGGGCGACCGCCTGATCGAGGCCACCAGCGGCAACACCGGCATTGCCCTGGCGATGGCGGCGGCGCTGATGGGGTATCGCATGACCCTGGTCATGCCGGAAAACATGAGTGTCGAGCGGCGCGCCTCGATGAAGGCCTATGGTGCCGAGCTCATCCTGACGCCGGCCGAGGGCAGCATGGAGGCCGCCATCGATGTGGCGCGCGCCATGGAGGCCCGGGGCGAAGGCCGCATCCTCGACCAGTTCTCGAATCCGGACAATCCGCGCGCCCATTACGAGGGTACCGGTCCCGAAATCTGGCGCGACACCCAGGGGCGCGTGACGCATTTCGTCAGCGCCATGGGCACCACCGGCACCATCATGGGCACGTCGGCCTACCTCAGGGAGCGGAACCCCGCCGTACAGATCGTCGGGGTGCAGCCGGCCGGGGCGTCGCGCATCCCCGGCATCCGCCGCTGGCCGCCCGAGTACCTGCCGAAAATCTGCGACTTCAGCCGCATCGACCGCATCATCGACCTGGATCAGGCGGTGGCCGAGGACATGACCCGCCGGCTGGCGGTCGAAGAGGGGATCTTTGCCGGCATTTCCTCCGGTGGCGCCGTTGCGGCGGCGCTGCAGCTCTCTGCCGAGGTGCGCGAGGCCGTCATCGTGGTCATCGTCTGCGACCGCGGCGACCGTTACCTTTCCACCGGCGTCTTTCCGGCCTGACCCGCGACGATGGCCCATCCCCGCAGGAAACGCAGCTTGCCGAGCGAGCCGGTCCGGGTCGCCATCGAGTCCCTGACCCACGACGGCCGCGGCATCGCCCGCGTGGACGGCAAGCCGGTCTTCGTCGACGGCGCGCTGCCGGGCGAGGAGGTCAGTTTCGTCTACACCGACAGCCGCCGCGATTATGCCGAGGGCCGGCTGGAAAGCCTGCACGTGGCGGCGCCCGGCCGGGTACCGCCGCGCTGTCCCAGTTTCGGCATCTGCGGCGGATGCAGCTTTCAGCATGTCGCCGACGGCGAGCAGATCCGCCACAAGCAAGCACTGCTGGTCGAGCAGTTTCAGCGCATCGCCAGGCTGGCGTCGGTACCGCTGCTGCCGCCCCTGACCGGGCCCAGCTGGGGCTATCGCCACAAGGCGCGACTCGGGGTCAAGCATGTGGCCAAGAAGGGCAAGGTGCTGGTCGGATTCCGCGAGCGGGCCAGCGCCTTCATTACCGATCTCGACACCTGCCCGGTGCTGCATCCCGCCATCGGCGAGCACCTGCCGGAGCTCGCCGCCATGATCGGCGAGCTGGGCATTCGCGACCGCGTGCCGCAGATCGAGGTGGCGGTGGGCGACGGCCGGGCGGCCTTGGTGTTCCGTATCCTCGAGGACCTGAGCGAGGCCGACCGGGCGTGCCTGGTGGCGTTCGGCGAGCGTTCCGGGTTCGACATCTATACCCAGCGGCAGGGGCCGGACTCGGTGGCACCGCTGCATCCCGCCGCGCCGGCGCCGCTGACCTATGCGCTGCCGGAACAGGGCGTCACCTTCCGCTTCCAGCCGACCGACTTCACCCAGGTCAACCTCGAGATCAACCGCAGGATGGTCAGCCGGGTCATGGAGCTGCTGGCGCCGGAGCCGCACGAGCGCGTCCTCGATCTCTTCTGTGGGATCGGCAATTTCACCCTGCCGCTGGCGACCCGCGCGGGGCATGTGGTCGGCGTCGAGGGCGGGGCCGAGGCGGTCGCCCGGGCACGGGAGAACGCGGCCGCCAACGGCATCGGCAATGTCGAGTTTCACGTCGCCGATCTGACCCAGCCGTTCGCCGGCCAGCCCTGGGCCGCGGGCCGCTATGACAGGATTCTGCTGGACCCCTCGCGCGCGGGGGCGGAGGCCGTGCTCGCGGGCGTACCGGAGTGGGACGCGCGCCGCATCGTCTACGTCTCCTGCAATCCCGCCACGCTGGCCCGCGACGCGGGTCTCCTGGTGCATCGCTACGGTTACCGGCTGGTCCACGCCGGCGTCATGGACATGTTCCCGCAGACCGCCCATGTGGAGTCGATCGCCGTGTTCGAACGATGACCGGGGTGGCTGCCGGAGAATCCTACCTGCGCGTCAGTCTGTCCCGGCAGACGCTCGAATGGATGATGGATGCGAGATCGCTGCGGTGCTGGCCGGTCTCCACGGCGCGCAACGGCCCGGGCGAGCGGCGCGGCAGCGAGTGCACGCCGCGGGGCTGGCACCGTGTCCGGGCACGCATCGGCGAGGGTCAGCCACTGAACACCGTCTTCCGCGGCCGCCGGCCGACCGGCGAGCTTTACGGTGAGGCGCTGGCAGCCCGTCATCCCGGCCGCGACTGGATCCTGACGCGGATCCTGTGGCTGGGCGGGCTGGAGCCCGGCTTCAACCGCTATGGCGACGTCGATACCACCTGGCGCTATGTCTACATCCATGGCAGTCCGGATCACGGTGTGACCGGCATCCCGGCCTCGCATGGCTGCGTGCGCCTGCGCAGTCCGGATATGCTGGACCTGTTCGAGCGGGTGCCGGTGGGCATGAAGGTGCTCATCGAGGTCTGATGCGCACCGCCGGATGGGGCCGCGCAGGCCCGGGCGCCGGCCGCCGGTCCGGGCAACCCCTGTATCTCCCCACAACTCTGATGCTGGAATTCCGATCGTGACCCCCGTGCTCGAATTCGATACCCCGATGACGCGAGCGGAGCTGCGCGCGAGTCTCTCGCTGGCGGCGATCTACATGCTGCGCATGCTGGGGATGTTCCTGATACTGCCCGTCTTCGCCGTGCTGGCGCGGGATCTGCCCGATGCCACGCCATTCCGGGTGGGGCTGGCCATCAGTGCCTATGGCCTGACCCAGGCGCTGTTCCAGATTCCCTTCGGACTCTGGTCCGACCGCTATGGGCGCAAGCCGGTGATCGCCGCCGGACTGGTGCTGTTCGTGCTGGGCAGCGTGGTCGCGGCCCTGTCCGATTCGATTCTCGGCATCATCGCCGGCCGTTCCCTGCAGGGCGCGGGTGCCGTGGCGGCCGTGGTCATGGCCCTGGCGGCCGATCTGACGCGCGAGGAGCACCGGACCAAGGCCATGGCCCTGATCGGCATCAGCATCGGCATGTCCTTCGCCGTGTCCATGGTGGCGGGACCGGTACTGTCCCGCTGGATGGGGCTGCAGGGGCTGTTCTGGCTGATCTCCGCCCTGGCCACGCTGAGCCTGGTGGTCCTGTTTGCGGTGGTGCCGAATCCGCCTGCCAGCCGCTCGCACCGCGACACCCAGCTGCGTTCGGCCTCGCTGGCGCGGGTGCTGCGGGACGCGGAACTGCTGCGACTGGATTTCGGCATTTTCTGCCTGCACCTGATCCTGACCGCCACCTTCGTCGTGGTGCCGCTGATCATCAAGGACCGGCTGCACCTGCCGACCGAGGACCACTGGCATCTTTATCTGCCGGTGTTCCTGATCGCGATCCTGGGCATGGTGCCGTTCGTGATCCTGGCCGAGAAGAAGCGCAGGATGAAGCCGGTCTTCCTGGCTTTCGTCGCGCTGGTGGGCCTGGCGAACCTGGGTTTCATCGGACTGGGCGAGAGTTTCTGGGGCATGTTTGTCCTGCTGACGGCCTTCTTCACCGGTTTCAACCTGCTGGAGGCAACCCTGCCGTCGATGATTTCCAAGATCGCGCCGCCGGATCTCAAGGGCACCGCCATGGGGGTCTACTCCACCGCGCAATTCCTCGGCGCCTTCGCCGGCGGCGCCGGGGCCGGCTGGATCTATGGCCATACCGGCGCAACGGCGGTCTTCGTGTACGCAGCCGTGGTGGCCTTTGCCTGGCTGGCGGTGGCGGCCTTCATGCAGGCGCCGCGTCATCTGAGCAGCCTGCTGGTCAACGTCGAGGGCATCGGCGCGGCGCAGTCCGAGGCCCTGGGCCAGCGGCTCCTGGCGGTGCCGGGCGTGGCGGAAGCCGTGGTGGTGGCGGAGGATGGCGTCGCCTACCTCAAGGTGGACCGACAGCTGCTGGATCGGGAGCGCCTGAAGCTGGCCTTCGCGAGCCTCGGCGGTTGATGGCGGGCAAGCCGCCGGCCGAGACGGGACGTTCACAGAGGCCGGCTGTCCGGGACGAGGCGGCCGCGACAGCGCCGAGGCCGCATCTGGGCTGCGGCACGCTGGTCGTGCTGTTCCTGCTGGTGGCCACCGCCGGCAAGTTTCTGCCGCACCGGGCGCCGGGCGGCGGCGATCCTGCCCCGGCCGCCGCGGCGAAAGGGCAGGGTGAAGCCGGCCAGCGCGCCGGCAAACCGGCGGCGACCGCCAAGCCCCCGGCCAGCGCCAGGGAGCGTTCCGCGCCGCCCGCCCCCAGACCGGGCGAGTCGGCCGGCAAGACCGTACCGGTGGAATCCGGCGCCCGTGTGTCGGAGGTGCTCGGCAGTGCATGGGCGGCGTTCGAGAGGTTCGTGACGCCGGTTGCGTCCAAGGACTCCGCGGCGGCGACGACCGCATCCGCATCCGGCAAGTCCGTGCCCCGGACCGAGTCGCCGCCCGCGGGGACGTCGACTGCACCGCCCCGGACCGGCAGGCCCGCCGCTGCTGCTGCTGCGGGCAACACCGGCAATGCGAGCGCAGGCCGGGCTGCCCAGGCGCCCGTGGCGGGGCCGGCCCCCCCGCTGCCGCCAGGCGGCAAGCCGGTCGTCTTCAACAGTCCCTGGGACCAGTCGGTGGAGCAGGTCGAGCGCTACCTGAAGCGCCGCACGCATGACCCGGATTCGATCGAATTCATCGAGTGGGGCAAGGTGCAGGCAGCGTCGGGTGGCTATCAGGTGCGCTGCACCTTTCGCTCGAAGAATGTCCTGGGCAAGGTCGCCACCCAGAGCCGCCTGTTCGTGCTCGATGCCCGCGGCGAGGTCGTCGATGTTAGGGACTGAGGGCTCCGGTGGCCGGTGACGGGGTGGCGCCCTCCAGCAGCTCCATGAGCTTGCCGGCATGGTCGAGCCGGGCCAGGTCGTCGAATCCCCCGACATGGGTATCGCCGATGAAGATTTGCGGCACCGTCCGGCGACGGGTGCGGGCGAGCATTTCCTCGCGCAGGGCCGGGTCGAGGTCCACCCGGCGTTTCTCGATCCGGGTCACGCCCCGGGATTGCAGCAGCCGCTCGGCCATCGCGCAGTAGGGGCAGAGGGCCGTGGTGTACATCAGGACGTTGTTCATCGTGAGCGTCTCGTCAGGGAATGGGTGAGGTAAGCGGTTCGCGGCGTGCGTGGGGCGCTTGA
This sequence comes from Methyloparacoccus murrellii, assembly GCF_054657115.1. Taxonomy (NCBI): domain Bacteria; kingdom Pseudomonadati; phylum Pseudomonadota; class Gammaproteobacteria; order Methylococcales; family Methylococcaceae; genus Methyloparacoccus; species Methyloparacoccus murrellii. Next base: position 20,686 of record NZ_BAAHXD010000021.1, read on the forward strand.
GAATCCGCCTTAGGTTCGTAGAATGCCCGCTTGCCTGTCAATGCGCCTGGAGACCCTGCATGAAGAGCCAGATACAGAAATTCTTCGAGTATTTCCTGATTGGCGTGCTTGGGCTGCTGCCCATCGTCATCATCGTCCAGATCGTCCTCTACATCGAGGGTTTGCTGCGGGATACCGTGCTCGGGATCTATGGCCGCTACGAGAACATCCTGATTCCGGTGCTGCTGTTCGTCGGTGCGGTTGCTGTGGTGGTCTACGTCGGCTATCTGCTCAAGCAGGACAAGGCCTATGTGCTGTATTTCCTGGAAAAGGTCATCAACCGCATTCCCCTGCTCGGCTCGATCTACCGGGTTTCGCAGAAGTTGCTGAAGCTCTTCCATGACGGTGACGAAAACAAGATCACCGACGTTGTCTTCATCGAATACCCGCGCCCCGATCTCTGGGTGCCGGCGTACATCACCAACCGGGTGGACAATATGCTGGTCGTGTATGTGCCGACTTCGCCCAACCCCACCTCGGGTTTCACCATCCTGGTGGACGAATCGAAGGTGATCCGCTCGCAGCTCAGCATCGAGGAGGTCTCCTCGTTCATCATCAGCCTGGGCGCCGACCTGCCCAGGGCCGAGGATGTCCTCGGTACGCTGAAGCCGGCGATGTCCGGTAGGCGACAGAACTAGGCGCGTACGGCCGTCCCGATTCCCCGGGTCTCACGGCAGAGACCCGTCGCCCTATATAATGACGCCGCGATTTTCCAGACCACCTTCCTCAAGACCCATACCCATGAAGAAACTGCTCCTGATCGCCTGCAGCGCCGTGGCCATGTTCGGCTGTGCCAAGAAAGAGAAAACCGGTCTGCGCGAGGTGCTGATAGAGCGCTTCAAGGATGACCAGGATCTCAAGGATTACAAGCTGAGCCCCGAGACGGTGGCAGATTGCATGGTGGACGAGATCGCCAGCAGCCTTCCCGGTTTCGCCGGCGACCCGCGGCGTGCCCAGTTTTTCGATGCCTACGCGCGCTTCCTGAGCGTCAAGTCGTCGGCGGATGCCGAGCAGGCCATCAAGCAGTTCGAGCAGCTGTTCGGTTCCACGCAGAGGGCGCGGCAGGCGGCCACCAGCATCGTCGATCACGAGATGACCTGCATGGGCAAGGCCATCGAGAATGCCGAGAGCGATGGCCACCGCACGGCGCCGGCAGCCGAGGCTCCGGAACCGGCCGCCCCGGCAAAATCCGAATAGCGCCGGATCCGTGCCGGTTTCTCCCCCGTTTGCCGGCGGTCAGCGGGGGCAGCCCTCCATCTTGTAGATGGCATAGCCGCGTTCGCGGATTTCTTCCTCGAACTGGGGCGGCGTTTCCGCCTCGGTATGGCAGAAGGCGCAGTTCTCGGCCTGCACGCTGGCGTTTTCGTGGCCAATGGATTGCAGCCAGGTGCGCGCCGAGGCCAGTGCCCGCTCCGGATCGTTGACGGGCAGGATGACGTCGAAATGCAGGATGCGGCCCTGTTCGCTGCGTGCATAGACGTCGAAAACATGCATGGGCTGTTGGGTTCGGGGCTGGCTGTCGGCGGTGCTCATGGCGGACTCCTGGGATGGGGTGAAGTGTTAGCGGCTCAATACTGAGTTATTATGATGCAAACACGCCCTGAACACACACGGATTGTCAATGTCTGTTGCACGCGCAAACGGCAGTTCCCTGCCGGATACGATGACTGCGAATAACGCCGGGGCCCGATGCTTGCGGCTCATCACGATAATGAAGGACGGTTCCCGAGGTTCCATGAACGCCAATGAAATGTATGAATACGTGGAGCGGATTGCCAACCTGATCCGCACCAGTGTCCGCAAGACCGGTCTCGCGAGCGGCCTGCAGCCGGTGCAGATGGAGGCACTGCACTATCTCAGCCGCTGTAATCGCTACAGCAATACCCCGGTCGCGGTGGCGGAATTCCTGGGGCTGACCAAGGGTACGGTATCCCAGACCCTGGGCGTGCTGGAGACGAACGGGCTGGTCAAGAAGGAGACGGATTCGCGCGACCGCCGTGTCGTCCATCTGCATCTCACGCATGAGGGCGAGGACGTTCTGCAGTCTTCCATACCGCCCACGGTCCTGAATTCGGCCCTGACGGTCCTGCCCGAGGGCGAGCGGGTACAGATGGAGCGCTCCATCGAGCGTCTCCTGCTCAGCCTGCAGCGGGCCAATGGCCTCAAGACCTTCGGGCCCTGCCGGACCTGCGTGCATCATCAGCATCTTGGCGGGGCCGAGCGCCGCTGCGGCCTGACCCGCGAGATGCTGAGCGATGGCGACGCCCAGAAGATCTGCCGCGAACACCTGCCGCCGCCCTGAACCGCAGACTGGCAGGGACAGCGCCATCACGCCGGCCCCGGGGCCGGCCGTGACGCCGGGGCGGCCGGCTACCCCTCAGACCAGAATCCGCTCGATGCCGCCCTTGCCGGCCTTGCCGGCCTTGCCGAGATAATCCGGCAGCCAGTTCTCGCCCAGCACGTGCCGGGCAATCTCGACCACGATGTAATCGGCATCCAGCTGGTCGACGTCATCCTGGTAGCGTTGCAGCCCCTGGAGGCACGAAGGGCAGGACGTCAGTACCTTGACCGGCCCCTCGTAGCCGTCGGCCCGCAGCCTGCCGGCATCCCGTTGCAACTCCTCCTGCTTGCGGAAGCGGACCTGGGTGGAGATGTCCGGCCGGCCGATCGCCAGGGTGCCGGACTCGCCGCAGCAGCGGTCGGACTTGCCGATGCGCGTGCCGTCCGCCGTGGCGAGGAGGCCGTTGACGGTTCTCAGCGGGTCGCGCAGCTTCATCGGGCTGTGGCAGGGATCGTGATAGACATAACGCGCGCCGCTCACGCCCTCCAGCCGCACGCCCTTTTCCAGCAGATATTCGTGGATGTCGATCAGCCGGCAGCCGGGAAAGATCCTGTCGAATTCATAGTCCGCCAGCTGGTCCAGGCAGGTCCCGCAGCTGACGATCACGGTCTTGATGTCGAGATAGTTCAGCGTATTGGCGACGCGGTGAAACAGCACCCGGTTGTCGGTGGTGATTTTCTCGGCCTTGTCGAACTGGCCGGCCGCACGCTGCGGGAAGCCGCAGCAGAGATAGCCGGGCGGCAGCACGGTCTGCACGCCGATCTCGTAGAGCATGGCCTGGGTCGCCAGCCCCACCTGCGAGAACAGCCGCTCCGAACCGCAGCCGGGGAAGTAGAACACCGCCTCGGAGTCGACGCGCGTGCGGGCCGGGTCGCGGATCACCGGCACGATCTGGTTGTCCTCGATCCCCAGCAGGGCGCGGGCGGTCTTGCTGGGCAGCTTGCCCGGCATCTTCTTGTTGACGAAGTGGATGACCTGCTCGCGGACCGGCGCCTTGCCCAGCGAGGCCGGCGGCTGCCGCGTCTGCGCCCGGGCCAGCCCGCCCAGCAGACGATTGCCCAGCCGCTGGCCGCGATAGCCCCAGTCGATCATGGCGGTGCGCAGCGCCTTGATGGTGCGCGGCTGGGTGGCGTTAAGGAACAGCATGGCCGCGCCCTTGGCCGGATTGAAGCTTTGCTTGCCCATCTTGCGCAACAGGTTGCGCATGGCCATGGAGACGTTGCCGAAGTCGATGTCGACCGGACAGGGGCTGTAGCACTTGTGGCAGACCGTGCAGTGATCCGCGACCTCCTCGAATTCCTTCCAGTGAGTGATGGAAACGCCGCGCCGGGTCTGCTCTTCGTAGAGAAAGGCCTCGATCAGCAGCGAGGTGGCGAGGATCTTGTTGCGCGGCGAGTAGGGCAGGTTGGCCTTGGGCACATGGGTGGAGCACACCGGCTTGCATTTGCCGCAGCGCAGGCAGTCCTTGATCGAATCGGCAATGGCGCCGATATCGCTCTGCTGCATGATCAGGGACTCGAAACCCATCAGGCTGAACGATGGCGTATAGGCGCGCGCCAGTCCCGAGCCCGGCATCAGCTTGCCCTGGTTGAAACGGCCCTCGGGGTCGACCTGGGCCTTGTAGGCATGAAAGGGCGCCACCTCCTCGGCAGTCAGGAAGGCGTACTTGGTGATGCCGATGCCGTGTTCCCCGGAAATCACCCCGCCCAGCGAGCACGCCAGCGCCATGATGCGGTCGACTGCGGCATTGGCCTCCTGCAGCATGTGATAGTCGTCGGAGTTCACCGGCAGGTTGGTATGCACGTTGCCATCGCCGGCGTGCATGTGCAGTGCGACGAAGACCCGTCCGCGCAGGGTTTCCCGGTGCAGGGCCTCGATGCGCTCGATGACCGGCCGGAAGGTGTCGCCCTCGAATATCTCCAGCAACGGCTGGCGAAGCTCGGTCTTCCAGGAAATGCGCAGAGAATGATCCTGCAGCCGGTGGAACAGGCGGGGTTGCTCGACCCGGCTGCACAGTTCCCCTACGGCCATTCCCCGCTCGCGGAGCATCGCGTCGGCCTCCCCGAGCGGCAGGTCGAGCCGCGAGGCGACCCATTGCCAGCGTGACCGGACGGTTTCCACGCACTCCAGCGCCCGCACCCGGCGCTGCTCCAGCAGGGTGTCGCGGTCCAGGCCCTCCTCCAGGTCGCGCAATGGCAGTTCCCCGCGGAGGAGCCCGATCAGCCTGTCGCACAGCCGCAGCTTGTTGCCCAGCGAGAGCTCGATGTTGATGCGTTCGATGCCATCGCAGTATTCCCCCATGCGCGGCAGCGGGATGACCACATCCTCGTTGATCTTGAAGGCATTGGTATGCCGCGCGATCGCCGCCGTGCGGGCGCGGTCGAGCCAGAAGGTCCTGCGGCTCTCGGCGCTGACCGCGACGAAACCCTCGCCGCCACGGGCATTGCACAGACGCACCACCTCGCTGGCCGCCTGGGCGACCGCCTGCTCGTCGTCGCCGACGATGTCACCGATCAGCACCATCTTGGGGCGCCCATGCCGCTTGGCCTTGGTGGCGTAGCCGACCGCCTTGACATAGCGCTCGTCCAGATGCTCCAGGCCGGCCAGCATCACCCGCCCGGTGCCGGTTTTCGGCAGGCTGTCGAGATGATCGCGGATCTCGACGATGGTGGGTACGGCCTCCCGCACCTGGCCGAAGAATTCCAGGCACACGGTACGGGTGTGCGCCGGCATCTCGTGCAGAATCCAGCGGGCGGAGGTGATGAGACCGTCGCAGCCCTCCTTCTGGATGCCGGGCAGGCCGCCCAGGAACTTGTCGGTCACATCCTTGCCGAGTCCGCGCTTGCGGAAGCGCTCGCCGGGCAGGGTGAGCATTTCCTCGCCCAGCAGTTCACGGCCGTCCGGGCCCAGGCGCCGCAGGCGGAAGCGGACCTCGGGCTGCAGGTGGATCTTGCCGAGGTTGTGATCCAGGCGCTCGACGTCCAGCCAGTTGCCGTCCGGCGTCACCATGCGCCACGATGCCAGATTGTCCAGGGCCGTGCCCCACAGCACTGCCTTCTTGCCGCCGGCGTTCATGGCGATGTTGCCACCGATGCAGGAGGCGTCGGCGGAGGTCGGGTCGCAGGCGAACACCAGTCCGGCCGCCTCGGCGGCTTCCATGGCTCGCCGGGTGACCACGCCGGCGCCGGTCCGCAAGGTGGCGCAGGGACCGCTGGCGCCGGGCAGCAGGACATTGCGCTCGACCGGTTCCAGTTCCAGCAGCTTTTCGGTATTGATGACCGCGGACAGTGGTGACAGCGGAATGGCGCCGCCCGTGTAGCCGGTGCCGCCCCCGCGGGGAATGATGGTCAGCCCCAGCTCGATGCAGTCGCGTACCAGATGCCCGACTTCCTCCTCGGTATCCGGATACAGGACCACGAAGGGATACTCCACGCGCCAGTCGGTCGCGTCGGTGACATGTGTGACCCGCGCATAACCGTCGAAGCAGATGTTGTCGCGGCGGGTGTGCCGCGACAGCAGCACCCGGGCCTGCCGGCGAAGCTCGCGGGTCTGATCCAGCCGTGCCTCGAAATCGTCGACCGCTCTGGCCGCGGCCTCGATGAGCTCGGCGACCTTGGCCGCGCGGCTGGCATGCTCCGGTTCCAGCCTGGCGCGGCGCTCCTCCATCTGCCGCAGGCGGTGCCGCAGCGCGCCCAGCAGCGCCCTGCGGCGGCCGGGGTTGTCGATGAGGTCGTCCTCCAGATAGGGGTTGCGCTGCACCACCCAGATGTCGCCCAGTACCTCGAACAGCATGCGCGCCGAGCGCCCGGTGACGCGCTCGCCACGCAGGCTGTCGAGGATGGCCCACAGTTCCTCGCCCAGCAGGCGAATGACGATCTCGCGGTCGGAAAAGGAGGTGTAGTTGTAGGGAATCTCCCGCAAGCGCTCGACGGTGGCGTCGGAGCTGGCGAGATCGACCGAGCCGTCAAAAGCCATGATGGGTGATCGTGAAGTCGGAGACGGGGAAAGGGTGGCCAGACCGCCTGGAAACGGTCAGAGCGCCTGCTCGCCGGTCTCGCTGGTGCGAATGCGGATGACCTGCTCCAGGTTGGTGACGAAGATTTTGCCGTCGCCGATCTTGCCGGTGTTGGCCGCCTTGATGATGCATTCGATGGCGGCATCGAGCAGCGTGTCGGACACGGCGACTTCCAGCTTGACCTTGGGCAGGAAGTCGACCACGTATTCGGCTCCGCGATAGAGTTCGGTATGCCCTTTCTGGCGACCGAAGCCCTTGACCTCGGTGACGGTGATGCCGCTGATGCCGAGTTCGGACAGGGACTCCCTGACGTCGTCCAGCTTGAACGGCTTGATGATGGCGGTGATCAGTTTCATGGTGTCTCCTGCGACGCTGCGATGGGTGAAAGTGGCTAAGCGGGCCGGTCGAGTCGCCGATTTTACCGGACTTTCCACCGGCTTCGGCCTTTCCGATGCCCGTTCCGGAGCGCGTGCCGCGGTGCTCCGGGGCGGTTCGTACCCGTGCCGCCGGTGGCCTGCGCGCCGCGACTCAGGCGTCCAGCAACGCCTCGAGGGTATAGCCCTGTTTCTCGAGGATGTGCCCCAGACGCTTCAAGGCTTCCACCTGCAATTGTCGTACCCGTTCCCGGGTCAGTTTGAGCGAATGGGCGATCGCGTCCAAGGTCTCGGTGTCCTGCTCGTGCAGGCCGTAGCGCCGGATGACGATATCGCGCTGCCGGTCGGGCAGCTGGGCCAGCCAGCGGTCGACGATCGCGGCCATGGCGGCCTGTTGCAGGCGCTCGGCCACCGGCATGGCCTGGCTGTCGGGCAGGCAATCGCCGAGCGTCAGGTCGGGGTCCGCCTTCAACGGCGCATCCAGCGAGCCGGGGAGCTCGTACAGCGACATCAGCCGGTCGATCTTGGCGGGGCTCTCGTGCAGCCGCTCGGCGATGTCGGCATTGCGGGGCTCCCGCGCCAGCTCCGTGGTCAGCTGCCGGTAGGCCCGCAGGCAAAGACTGATCTGGCGCGCGACATGGATGGGCAAACGCACGGTGCGGCTCTGGTTCAGCAGTGCTCGCTCGATGTTCTGGCGTATCCACCAGGTCGCGTAGGTGGAGAAGCGGAAGCCGCGTTCGGGGTCGAACTTCTCCACGGCATGGATCAGCCCCAGGTTGCCTTCCTCGATCAGGTCCAGCAGCGGCAGGCCGCGGTTCTGATAGTGCCGCGCTAGCGTGACGACCAGCCGCAGGTTGCACTCGATGAGCCGCTGGCGGGCCGCCAGATCGCCGCGGCGGGCCAGCCGGCTGTAGTGCTTCTCCTCGTCGGCGTTGAGCAGCGGTGCCCGGCCCATCTCTTTCAGGTACAGGCGCGTGGGGTCGAGCTGGACCGCCTCGCCGGTCTCCTCGACGATGGCGACATCGGGCTCGTCGACCTCGGCCTCGGGAATGACCGGGGCCAGGTTCTCTTCATAGGCGGCGCTGTCGGCGTCCGCAGCCAGGTGGCCGGCGGTCTCGCCGGACGGATCGGGTGGTGGCGAATGCATGGGACGGTGGTGCGGGTCGGGACGGAATGGGGGTTTTCAGCCGTAGCTTTCCAGCATGCGGATGTAGTTGGCCCGCTCCAGGGGCCGGGGATCGCGGACCCGGGCATGGCTGAGCATGCCGCGGAAATCGGTGACGGAGTCGAAGCCGCGGGCTTCCATCCAGCGCTCCAGACCCTGGCGAAGTTCTCCCAGGTAGCCGGGGCCCTGGCGCAGCAGCGCGGAGGTGGTCATGATCGCATCGGCGCCGGCCAGGAGGTACTTGATCACCTCGACCGCCGACGCCACCCCGCGGGTGGCGCCCAGCGAAACCTCCAGCTTGCCGTGCAGCAGGGCGATCCACTGCAGGGGCAGGCGCATCTCGCCGGGATGGCTGAGCGTGAGGGTCGGCGTCACGTCCAGTGTCTCGATGTCGAGGTCCGGCCGGTAGAAGCGGTTGAACAGCACCAGGGCGTCGGCGCCGCCAGCGACCAGTTCCCTGGCCATGTGTCCCATGGCGCTGAAGAAGGGACTCAGCTTCATGGCGACCGGGAGGCTCACCGCCGCCTTCACCTGGCGCAGACTGTCCAGGTAGCGTTGCTCCACGGTCCGGCCGTCGGTGTCGAGATCGGTCTCGATGGCGAACAGGTTGATCTCGATGCCATGGGCACCGGCCTGCTCGATCTGCCGGGCGTAATCGGTCCAGCCCTGGCTGCTGACGCAGTTGAGACTGGCAATGATCGGTAGGTCGGTGCTCTCCACGGCCCGGCGGATCAGGTTCAGGTAGTCGTGCGGGGTGGCCGCGAAGCTTTCCGCCAGGGGCATGGCGGGGAAGTAGCTGAGCGACTCGGCGAAACTGTCGGTGCCCTGATCGAGGGCCTGGAGCAGGGCCGCCTGCTCCCGCTGGATCTGTTCCTCGAACAGCGAGAACAGCACCACCGCTGCCGCGCCGCCGTCCTCCAGCCGGCGGATGCCGTCCAGCGTTTCCGACAGGGGCGAGGCCGAGGCGACCAGCGGGTGCCGGAGTTCCAGGCCCATGTAGCGTGTGCGTAGGTCCATGCGGCTGTGCTCGTCGGCTCAGGAGGGCGCCTTGACCGCGGCGTCCGGATGGAAGCGGTGCTGCTGGCGCATCGCCATGTCCTCGTAGGTGTCCCATTTCTGCCGCACCACTTCCTGGGCCATGTTCATCAGATGCTCGTACTCCCGGGGGTTGGTGCGGCTCAGCAATCGGTAGCGCAGCTCGTTCTCGGCGTAGCGCTGGAACGGGATGCGCGGGCGCGGTGAATCGAGCACGAACGGATTGGCGTCCGTCTGCCTCAGAGCCGGATTGTAGCGGATCAGCGGCCAGTAACCCGAGGCGACGGCCAGGTCCTGTTGCCGCAGCCCTTTCTGCATGTTGATGCCGTGGGCGATGCAATGGCTGTAGGCGAGGATCAGCGAGGGGCCCGGGTAGGCCTCGGCCTCGCGGAAGGCCAGCAGCGTCTGCTGCGGATTGGCGCCCATGGCGACGCGGGCCACATAGACGCTGCCATAGGCAATGGCCTGCAGCGCCAGATCCTTCTTGGCGACGGCCTTGCCGGCGGCGGCGAACTTGGCCACCGCGCCCAGCGGCGTGGCCTTGGACGACTGTCCGCCGGTATTGGAATACACCTCGGTGTCCAGCACTAGCACGTTGACATCGCGGCCCGAGGCCAGCACATGATCCAGCCCGCCGGAACCGATATCGTAGGCCCAGCCGTCGCCGCCGACGATCCAGATGCTGCGTCGCACCAGATGGTCGATGACCGACAGCAGCTCCCGCGCGGTCTCATCGTCGCGCGCCAGCAGTTCCGCCTTGAGCCGGGCCACGCGCTCGCGCTGGCGGCGGATGTCGGATTCGCTGAGCTGGGGTGCCGACAGGATCGTCTCGCCCACGGCCGGGTCGCTCAGGCTGCCCTGCACCGTCTGGGTCAGGCGCCTGGCCAGGCTCAGGTGCTGGTCGGCGGCGAGACGGAAGCCGAGGCCGAACTCCGCGTTGTCCTCGAACAGCGAGTTCGACCAGGCGGGCCCCCGACCCTCGGCATTCCGGGTCCAGGGCGTGGTCGGCAGGTTGCCGCCGTAGATCGAGGAGCAGCCGGTGGCGTTGGCCACCAGCAGGCGGTCGCCGAACAGTTGCGACAGCAGCCGCACATAGGGCGTCTCGCCGCAACCAGCGCAGGCGCCGCTGAATTCGAACAGCGGTTCCAGGAATTGCGTGCCGCGTACCGAGGAGAAATCCACCCGCGAGCGGTTGTTGACCGGCAGCTGTTCGAAGAAGCCCAGCGACGCACGGTCGGCGTCGAGGTCCGCCGGCTTGGGCTGCATGTTGATGGCCTTGACGCCCTGCTCGCGGGGACTCAGGGCCGGGCACACCTCGGTACACAGCGCGCAGCCGGTGCAGTCTTCGCTGTAGATCTGCAAGGTGTAGCGGGTCTCGGGGAAGCCGCGCGCACTGATGGGCGCCGATTTGAAGCTGGCTGGCGCGTCGACCAGTGCCGCCGCCGGGTAGAACTTGGCGCGGATGACGCTGTGCGGGCAGACGAAGCTGCAATTGCCGCACTGGATGCAGAGATCCGGCTCCCATACCGGCACGGATTCGGCGATGTTGCGCTTCTCCCAGCGCGTGGTGCCGGTCGGGAAGGTGCCGTCGACCGGCATGCGGCTGACCGGCAGTTCATCGCCGCGGCCGGCCATCATCAGGGCCGTGACCTCGCGCACGAAGGCCGGAGCCCCGGCCGGCACCACCGGCGGCCGGGTGAGGTGGCTGCTGACGGCGGCGGGCAGGCTGACCTCGTGCAGATGGGCCAGGGCCTGGTCGACCGCCTCGCAGTTCCTGCACACCACCTCCTCGCCCTTGCTGCCGTAGGTCTTGCGGATGGCTTCCTTGATCTTGGCGATGGCCGCCGCGCGGGGCAGGACATTGGCCAGCGCGAAGAAGGCGGTCTGCATGATGGTGTTGGTGCGGCCCGGCATGCCGCAGTCCCGGGCGACGCGGCTGGCGTCGATGACATGGAAGCGCAGCCGCTTCCCGATCAGGCCGGCCTGCAGCTCGCGCGGCAGGCGATCCCACACCTCGTCGGGGCCATGGGGGCTGTTGAGCAGGAAGGTGCCGCCCGGACGCGCCGGCGCCAGCAGGTCGAGCTTTTCGACGAAACCGAACTGGTGGCAGGCGATGAAATCCGCCGCGGCGATGAGGTAGGGCGATTCGATGGGCTCGGGCCCGAAGCGCAGGTGCGAGACCGTGCGGGAACCGGATTTCTTGGAGTCGTAGACGAAATAGCCCTGGGCGTAGAGGTCGGTTGACTCGCCGATGATCTTGATGCTGTTCTTGTTGGCGCCCACCGTGCCGTCGGCGCCGAGGCCGTGGAAAATCGCCTTGACCACCGAGGCTGGCTCGATGTCGTAACCGGGATCGTAATCCAGGCTGGTGTGGGTGACATCGTCCTGGATGCCGACCGTGAAGCGCTGCCGGGGCTGCTCCCGGGCCAGTTCGTCGAAGACGGCCTTGACCATGGCCGGGGTGAATTCCTTAGACGACAGCCCGTAACGACCGCCGATGATGCGCGGCAGATGGTCGATCCGGCCGTTGGCCAGGGCCTCGGCGAGCGTGGTGAGCACATCGCCATGGAGCGGCTCGCTGCCGCCCGGGTTCTTGGTCCGGTCGAGCACGGCGATGGCCCGTGTCGTGCGCGGCAGCGCGGCAAGGAAATGCTCGGCCGAAAACGGCAGGCACAGCCGCACCTGGACGACGCCGACCTTCTCGCCCTGTCTTTCCAGGTGGCGCACGGTCTGCCGCACCGTGCAGGCGGCCGAGCCCATCACCACGACGATGTGTTCGGCCTCCGGGTGGCCGGCGTAGTCGAACAGCCGGTAGGTCCGGCCGGTCAGCGCGGCGAAGCGGGCCATGGCCTCGGCGACCCGGTCCGGCAGCGCGAGATAGAACGGATTGACGCTTTCCCGCCCCTGGAAGTAGACGTCGGGATTCTGCGCCGTGCCGCGCATGACCGGGCGGTCCGGGTTGAGCGCCCGCCCACGGTGGGCGCGCACCAGATCGTCGTCGATCATGGCGCGTAACTGCTCGTCGTCGATGAGCGTGAGCTTGTTGACCTCGTGCGAGGTGCGGAAACCGTCGAAGAAGTGCACGAAGGGAATCCGCGACGCCAGCGTGGCTGCCTGCGCGATCAGCGCCAGGTCGTGGGCCTCCTGCACCGAGGCCGATGCCAGCTGGGCGAAGCCGGTGCCGCGCACCGCGGCAACGTCGGAATGGTCGCCGAAGATCGACAGTCCCTGCGCCGCCAGCGAGCGGGCCGCGACATGAAAGACCGTCGGGGTCAGCTCACCGGCGATCTTGTACATGTTCGGGATCATCAGCAGCAGGCCCTGCGAGGCGGTGAAGGTGGTCGTCAGGGCGCCGGTCTGCAGGGCGCCGTGCACCGCCCCGGCGGCACCGCCCTCGCTCTGCATCTCCACCACCTGCGGAACCTCGCCCCAGAGGTTGGTCCTGCCGGCCGCGGCCCACTGGTCGGCCAGCTCGGCCATGGTGGAGGATGGCGTGATCGGGTAGATCGCGCACACCTCGTTGATGCGGTAGGCGGTGTAGGCGACGGCCTCGTTGCCGTCCAGGATGACGACGCGGGGCTGGCTCATGGCGCGCGCTCCGGTTCGGGGATCATCTCGATGGCATGGCAGGGGCATTGCTCGTAGCAGACGGCGCAGCCGGTGCAGCGTTCGTAATCGTAGCGATAGCGCTTGCCGGGGCCGAGCTTGATGATGGCGTTTTCCGGGCAGGCGCCATAGCAGCCGTCGCACTCGAAACAGTTGCCGCAGGAGAAGCAGCGGCGCGCCTCGAAGACGGCCTCGGCTTCATCCAGGCCCGCCACCACCTCGCGGAAATCGCGCTGACGCTCGGCCGCGGGCAGTTCCTCCTGCCGGCGCTGCTCGGCGTCGGTGAAGTACCAGAGATGCAACTGCTGGTGGTGGACCAGGGGTTGTCTGGGCGGCGCCGCACGGGTCTCGCCGCGCAGCCAGGCATCGATGCAGCGCGCCGCCTTCTTGCCGTGACCGACCGCCACCGTCACCGTGCGTTCGCTCGGCACCATGTCGCCGCCGGCGAATATGCCGGGATGGCCGGTCATCATGCCGGCATCCACGAGTACCGTGCCGTCCGGCTTGAACTGGATGTCGGGAATGGCCTTGAGGAAACCGGTCTCGGTGTCCTGACCCAGCGCCAGGATCAGGGTGTCGGCCTCCAGCGTCTCGAACCGGCCGGTCGGCTCCGGGTAGCCCTGGGCGTTGATGGCCATGATTTCCACGGTGATGCGGGATTGCTCGATGGCGGAGATGCTGCGCAGCCAGTTGATCCTGACGCCCTCGGCCAGTGCCTCGTCGGCCTCGAACGGATGCGCCGGCATGTGTTCGCGGTCGCGCCGGTAGATGATCATGGCGTCCTCGGCGCCCAGCCGCAGGGCGGTACGGGCCGTGTCCATGGCGGTGTTGCCGCCGCCATAGACCGCCACCCGGCGGCCCAGCAACGGCGCTTCGCCGAGGTTGGCGTCGTGCAGGAAGGAAACGGCGTCGAGTATCTGGCCGGCATCGCGGGCCGGGATGTCGACCCGCCGGCTGAGGTGCGCGCCCACCGCCACGAAGGCGGCGTCGAACTGACCGGCACGCTGTTCGGCGAGGAGATCCTCGACCTTGTGATTGAGGCGGATGACCACCCCCAGGGATTCGATACGGCGGATCTCCTGCATCAGGATGTCGCGCGGCAGCCGATAGGCCGGGATGCCGAAATGCATCATGCCGCCCGGTACCGGGCCAGCCTCGTGAATCTCGACCGCGTGGCCGCGCCGCACCAGGTGGTAGGCGGCCGACAGGCCGCTGGGACCGGCGCCGACGATCAGGACGCGCCGGCCGCTGGGCGGCGCATCAGGGCTCAGCGTCCAGCCATTCTGCAGGGCCAGGTCGCCGAGGAATCGCTCGATGGCATGAATGCTCACGGCCGTGTCGACCTCGGCGCGGTTGCAGGCCGATTCGCAGGGGTGGTAGCAGACGCGGCCATGCACGGCCGGCATCGGATTGTCCCGCAGCAGGGCCTGCCAGGCCTGCTCATGGGCGCCGGCCTGGGCCAGCGCCAGCCAGGCCTGGATGTCCTCGCCGGCGGGGCAGGCGTTGTTGCAGGGCGGCAGCAGATCGACGTACAGCGGCCGCCGGCTGCGCAGGGGGCCGGTGCCCTTGCCGTGCCGCAGCAGATCCGCCGGTTGCGTGAGATCGGGCCGTCGCGGTTCGCTCATGGTCGCTCGCTGCTGTCAGTCGCCGAGAAGCAGGTCCTTGGCTTGGTTGATCTTCGCCGCCAGATAATCGGAGCCGCCACGATCGGGGTGGAGCTTCTGGATCAGCCGGCGGTGCGCCGCGACGATGTCCGTGCGGCTGGCGCCCGGCTTCAGGCCGAGTATCTCGAATGCCTCCGTCCGGTCGAGGGACGGTGGTGCGGCGTCGGCGCGCTGTCCCCGCGGTCCGGTGGTCTGCCAGTCGTTGCCGTGGACGCGTTCGATATAGGCTGCCAGCAGTCTAGCGGATTCCGGGTCCCTTTGTGTGTAGGTTTGGTAAAGCCGCGTCAGCTGCGCCAGATCCAGCGCATCCAGCGACTGTCCGGCGTAGTCACCGGCGAGGATGTCGCCACTCAGCTGTCCGCTATCGTGATGCAGGTGCATGCGCAGGAATGGCGACTCCACCGTCGAGATGCCGCCGCCAGGCTTGTCCGCCGGTGCGCCCTGTTGCCGGTGGCGCCGCCACAGCGGCAGATACTGGAGCAGCAGCGGGATCAGCAGCGGCAGCAGCCGGGTGAAGGTGGCCAGCAGAGCCGCGAGAACGGCGCCGAGGACCGGGACCAGGAGCCCCAGGCGACCGGTCAGGGTCAGCAGCAGGAACAGGATGACGCCCAGGGCGATGAGCGACTGCTGCAGCGGGCGGTAGCCGGCGATGCGGGTGTTGCGCAGCAGGCGCCGCATGCCGAATGTCGCCAGCAGCACCAGGCCGATGACGACCAGCTGGGTCATCGGCGGCGGTCCAGCTGGTGCGTCAGTTGCCGGACCCGCTCGCCATGTGTCTCGCCATAGCGCTCGAGAGCCGCGCGGCCGCCCGCCGCATAGGCGGCGATGGCGCCCAGCAGTTCGCCCAGCTGGCGGAACACGCGGTCGGCCGCGGCATCGTCGCCTTCCTGGAACAGGAACAGCGGCGTGTTCAGAATCCCGAGCTGGCCAGCCAGATGGCAGAGGGGGTCGGCGGCTTCCTCTACGCAGTCGCCCACGAAGACGACCGCCTGGATGCGCTGGCGGCGGGCTTCCTGCAGGGCATGTTCGAGCATCCGGCCGATCTGGGTCAGACCGCCGAGGCAGGCCACCTCGCGCATGCGGGCCTTCAGCGCGCGGGCATCGTCCAGCCAGCCGGAGACCGAAAAGTCGTGCTGGCCGCGGTAATGGCACAGCTGGATGCGCAACCCGCCACTCTGGGCGGCGGCATCGAACATGCCGGCCTGGAGGCGCTGGGCCTCGCGCCAGGTCGGTTCGCGGCTGGCGGTGGCGTCCAGGGCAAAGATGAGCTTGCCGCGTTGTCCGGCCGCTGCGGCGGCCGGCACGCTTGCGACTTTGGCGAGGAAGCTGTCGACGGTATCCTTGCGGCCTGCGGGCAGGGCCTTGCCGGAATCGCTCATGGCTGGAGTGTGCAGGGAGGGTGGGCTCGGGAGGCGCGCCTCGTTCCGGAACTTAGCTTATCGGGACTTGGTCGGAAGCGCCAATGTTCGCCAGGCCGGCATCCCGGGCCCGCCGTCAGGGCCGGGCGCGAGCGGGTTACCGCCATGCCAATTACCTGTTTGCATCGGCAGGCCAACATGATAAGTTGCCGCGGGATGGACCTTGCGACGCCTGATTCCAATACCCAATACCATCAAGAACTAGAACAGAACGAGGAGGTAACCTGATGTCCGAAAACGAGAACAATGCGGGTGCAGCGGCCGGGAATGCCGTTCAGAACGTCATCAACACCCTGAAGACCAATCCCAAGGCACTCTATGCCCTGATCGGCGCGATTGCCGTCGGTTCCCTGACCATGGCGCTGACCGGTGGCGGCAGCGGCAAGGTCGAGGTCAAGACCGCCGTCAGCAGCGGTCAGGCGGTGGTGCTCGAAAATCCCAATGGCGGTCTGTCCCACCTGACCATGGCGCCGGGCCTCATGAGCGCCTCGGATTCCGAGGAGGACAAGGATCAGGATGTCTGCACCGCCCCGGCCGGTACCCGTGGTGTAGTGGAAGAGGAACAGGTGGTCGGTCTGCTGCCCTTCGTCAAGGTCAAGATCACCGACGGCAACTGCCAGGGCAAGACCGGCTGGACCTCCAAAATCAACATCAAGGGCGCGCAATAATCGACGCCGCATCCCGGCGCAGGCCGATGGCGGCCTGCGCCGGGGTATCCCGCTCTCCCTTCACAGACTCCTCAATACCCGCATCGGGCTTTCCCGCGTTACCCTGCGGGTGTTCCAGTAACCGGCACAGCCCACCGCCAGTCCCGCAGCCAGCGGTGTCGCCAGCCAGGTCCAGTAGTGCGGCCGGAACGGCAGGTCGAACACGTTCCGGTAGACGATCCACAGCACGATCTCCGTAACCAGCACCGACAGCAGGCCGGCCATGAGGCCCAGTGCCAGGAACTCGATCCACTGCGCGCCCCGCAACAGGCGGCTGTCGGCGCCCAGCGCCCGCATCAGCGTGTCCTCGTGCAGCCGTTCGTCCAGCGTCGCCCGCACGGTTGCGAACAGCACGGTGAAGCCCGCCGCCAGCGCCAGCACCAGGACGAATTCGATGGCCAGGGAAATCTGCCGCAGGATGGCCTGGAACTGTCCCAGCAGCTTGCCGACGTCGAGCAGGGTCAGGCTCGGAAAGCGCTTGGCCATCTGCGTCAGCAGAGGCTTCTGCGCCGGGGCGAGGTGGAAGCTGGTCAGCCAGGTGTGCGGAAAGGCGTCCAGCACGCCTGGTGCGAAGATCATGTAGAAATTCGGCGTCATGCTGTCCCAGCGGACGCTGCGCAGACTGCCGACCCGGACCTCGAGGTCCTGCCCGCCGATGTGGAAGCGCAGCCGGTCGCCCGGTTGCACGCCCAGGCGCTCGGCCAGATCCCGCTCCATGGAGACACTCCTGTCCGGAGCCGGATCGGGCCACTGGCCGGCCACGATCCGGTTGTCGGGTGGCAGGGTATCGGTCCAGGTCAGGCTCAGCTCGCGATTGATGGCGCCCTCGATCCGGGCATCCTGGCCGATCTGCCGCGACACGTCCGCGCCGTTGATGGCCACCAGCCGGCCGCGCACGACCGGGTAGCTGGCGCTGGCGCGGATGGAGGCCTGGCCGAGGAAATCCCGGAACGGTCCCAGGTCGGCATCGAAGAGATTCAGGGCGAAGTGATTGGGCGCATCCTCGGGCAGCTGCTGTCGCCATTGCTCGATCAGCTCGGTCCGGACCAGCAGGATGATCTGCATGGCCACCAGGGTGATGCTGAAGGCGAGGATCTGGGTGATGCCCAGGCGTGGCCGGCGCGTCAGCTGTTGCAGGCCCAGCCGGGCCGGCAGCGGTACCCGCGGCATCAGCCGGCGGCCCAGGCCCAGCAGGGAATAACCGGCGCTGGCAAAGGCCGCGATCAGCAGCC
Organism: Methyloparacoccus murrellii; assembly: GCF_054657115.1. Taxonomy (NCBI): domain Bacteria; kingdom Pseudomonadati; phylum Pseudomonadota; class Gammaproteobacteria; order Methylococcales; family Methylococcaceae; genus Methyloparacoccus; species Methyloparacoccus murrellii. The sequence goes on from NZ_BAAHXD010000021.1 coordinate 38,282, forward strand.
CGCTGCCGGCGCAGACCGTCAGGGTGGTCTTCCAGTCGCCGGTATGGCGCCACATCAGCAGGGCCAGGGTCAGGGTCGCGAGCCCGTAAACCAGCCGGGCGCTGGAGGGCAGGGGTTCTAGGTCGCGGCGCAGGACGCGCAGGGGCGGCAGGCGCTTCAGGCGCAGGATGGGCGGCAGCGTGAAGCCGAGCAGGATCAGCAGCCCCATGCCGGCGCCCAGCAGCCAGGCCAGCGGCGGCGCCGGCGACAGGCGCGACGGCAGCAGCGGCTGCACGATTTCCACCACCACCGCCTGCAACAGTCCGCCGGCCAGGCAGCCGAGCGTGACGACCGCCAGGCCCAGGGCAAGAAACTGGACAGCCGCCAGCGTCAGCACGTCGCGCTCGCTGGCACCGAGACATTTCAGAATGGCGGTCAGGTCGAAATGGCGCTCGGTGTAGCGGCGGGCGCTCATGGCGATGGCGACACCGGCGATCAGGACGACGGCGATGCTGGCCAGCCCGAGATAGCGCTCGGCCCGCTCGATCGCCTTGCCCAGCTCGGGCCGGTCCTCGTGGATGTCGGTGATGTGCTGCCCGGGCTGCAGGCGGGGCTTGAGCCAGCGCTTGTAGGCCAGCAGCGTCGCTTCGGGGCCCCTGAACAGGGCATGGAAATGGATGTGGCTGCCCGGCTGCAGAACGCGGGTGGCCTCCAGGTCGGCCTGGTTGATGATCACCCGTGGCGACAGGCTGGAGAGCTCGCCGCGCCGGTCCGGCTCGTGGGCGATCAGGCGGGTGATGCGCAGGGGCTGTTCGCCCACGGTGACGCTGTCTCCCAGATCCAGCCGCAGCGCATGCAGCACATGCGGCTCCACCCAGGCCTCGCCGGCGGCCGGCACGGCATGGGTCGCATACGCCTCACCGTCGCGCCGGTCCTGGATTTTCAGCGCGCCGCGCAGGGGGTAGCCCTCGGGCACGGCCTTCACGCCTACCAGCAGGATGTCCTCGTGCTCGACCAGCACGCTGGAGAATTCCGTGGTCAGCACGGCATCCAGGCCGTGGCCGCGGGCTTCCGCCAGCCAGGCCTCGGGTGGCTGCGCATGGCTGTCGACCGAGAGGTCGGCGCCCAGGAACTCGCCGGCCTGCAGCGTCATGCTGCGCTGCAGGCGGTCGCCGAGCAGATTGACGGCCGTGGTCGTGGCCACGGCAATGAACAGGGCCGCGGCCAGGATGCCGAGTTCGCCGCTGCGCCAGTCGCGCTGCAACAGCTTCAATGCCAGCCAGGCGAGCCGCCTCATGGCGCGGCCTCCGGGACGATGCGGCCGCTGTCGAGGCGGATGACGCGCTCGCAGCGCGCCGCCAGCGAGGCATCATGGGTGACCAGCACCAGCGTGGTGCGCTGGGTCCGGTTGAGTTCGAACAGGAGGTCGATGACGGTCCGGCCGGTCTGGGTATCCAGGTTTCCGGTCGGCTCGTCGGCGAACAGGATGGACGGCCGGGTGACGAAGGCGCGGGCCAGGGCCACCCGTTGCTGCTCGCCGCCCGACAGCTGGCGGGGGTAGTGGCGTATCCGCGCGCCCAGTTGCACCTGCACCAGCCAGTCCTTGGCCCGCTCGCGGGCGTCGCGCGCGCCGCCCAGTTCCAGCGGCAGCATGACGTTCTCCAGGGCGGTGAGGTGGGGCAGCAGCTGGAAGGACTGGAGCACGAAGCCCACCTGCCGGCCGCGGATGCGGGCGCGGCCGTCCTCGTCGAAATCGTTCAGGCATGATCCGGCCAGCCAGACCCGGCCTTCCGAGGGCAGGTCCAGTCCCGCCAGCAACCCGAGCAGGGTGGACTTCCCCGAGCCGGAGGCGCCGACGATGGCGACGGTTTCCCCCGGTTTGATCGCCAGGTTCACTGCTGTCAATATATCGAGCCGGCCATCGGCGGTTGTCACCTGCTTGCCCAGGCCCGCGGCCCAGATGACCCACTCGGCCACGGTTTCACGTTCGTCCTGCAACGGTTCGGTCATGTCCAGAATCCTTGTTCTCGTCCTGTTGTGCCTGACACCGCTGCTCGCGCAGGCGCAGACACTGCTGGTGGTGGGCGACAGCATCAGCGCCGGCTACGGCCTGGCGCGTATCGACCAGGGCTGGGTCTCGCTGCTCCAGCGGGCCCTGCAGCCACGCGACATCGTGGTGGTCAACGCCAGCATTTCCGGCGACACCACCGCGGGCGGCCTGGCGCGCATCGACGAACTGCTGCAGCGGGTGCACCCGCGCTGGGTGCTGATCGAGCTCGGCGGCAATGATGGGCTCAGGGGGCTCACGCCCGCGCAGATGGCCGACAACCTCACCGCCATGATCGGCAAGGCCCGCCAGGCCGGCGCCGAGGTCCTGCTGCTGGGCATGCGCATCCCGCCGAACTACGGCAAACGTTACGCGGAAATGTTCCAGCGTGTCTATGGCGAGGTCGCCGGGCGGCAGCGTGTGGCGCTGGTGCCCTTCCTGCTCGAAGGGGTGGGGGGACACGACAGCCTGATGCAGGCCGATGGCATCCATCCCAATGCGGAGGCGCAACCCCTGCTGCTCGAACAGGTCATGACGTCGCTCGAGCCGCTGCTGCAAGCCACGGCTGCCGTTCCGGCCGGACGGCGGGATTAGGCTGTCCTGCCGCCGCCGGCCATCCCCGAAAGACGCCAGGGACAGCCACCCCATTCCAGGAGGAGACGTTTCCATGAGTACGACCCTGCAAGCCTTCCTCGAGCGCGTGAAACGCGGCGAGCCGGTGGAATTCCAGGATACCCTGGCGGTCATCGGCGAGCATTACCACTACAGGCCGACGGCCTTCGGCAACGGGCTCGGCGAGCGATCATTGCGCAACGAGGCTGGCACCAACGAAGGCTCGTGCCGGATATTCGCCTTTGCGCGGCTGAATGGCCTGAGCGAGGCGCAGACACTTGCCCTCTTCGGTGCCTACTACCGGGATGACGTCCTGCCGCATCCCGAGGGTCACGACCATCGGAACATCCGCCACTTCATGCAGGACGGCTGGGCCGGAATCCACTTCGAGGGCGAGGCCCTGAAACCGCGTTGAGCCGCCTTGCCCGCAACCGCAATGCTGGTGCCGGAGGACTTCGCGCGCCTGATGCTGTTGCTGCTGGTGGCCAACGGTGCGCCGGTGCTGCTGCATCGGTGGCTGGGCGCCCGGGGCGCCTGGCCGCTGGACGGCGGGCGGACCTCGCCAGTGGACGGTCGCCGCTGGCTGGGACCCTCGAAGACCTGGCGAGGCGTCGCGGCGGCCCTTGTCGCCACCATGCTGATGGCCTGGCTGGTGTCGCTGCCGGTCATGCTCGGCTTTTGGATCGGCCTCGCCGCCATGGCCGGAGACTTGCTGTCATCCCTGCTGAAACGCCGGCTGGGGCTGGCGTCCGGGGCCATGGCGCTGGGACTGGATCAGATTCCCGAGTCGCTGTTGCCACTCCTGCTCGCGCGCGACAGTCTCGGCCTGGGCGTCGCCGCCATAGCAGCCGGCGTGCTGTTGTTCCTGGTGCTGGAGCTGGCGTTGTCGCGGCTGCTGTTCCGGCTGCGCCTGCGCGAGCGCCCGTATTGAGCCGATCTCCCGCGCCGCGCACAGCGGCCGGCGGGTCTGCCGCCGGCCTCGCGTGTTCCTTCGAGACATAGCAATGGAAAAGAACCTGACCCATCAGACCATCGCCCTGGCCGGCCTGACCCAGGCGGTGTCCCTGGTCCAGCAAATCGCCCGCCGCGGCCAGGCTGACCGTGCCGCCATGGCGGCTAGCATCCACAGCGCACTCAAGGTCGACGCGGACGACATCCTCGATGTCTATGGCGGCCTGACGGCCATCAGGAGTGGCCTCGAGCTGCTGGTCCAGCAGCTGTCCGAGCCTCGGCATGTCGATCCCGAACTGGCGCGTTATGCCTCGACCCTGGTATTCCTGGAACGCCAGGTCATGCGCCAGCCCGGCATGGTCGAGGCCATCGGTGTCGCCTTGCGGCGCGCCCAGGCCGCCTTCGAGCGGACCGGGGAACTGCTTGACGACGAGGTGCTGGACGCTCTGGCCTACGGGTATCAGCAGACCCTGAGCCAGCTGAAGCCGCGGGTGATCGTCTCCGGCGAACAGGCCCACCTCGCCGACGCCCGCAACGGCGACCGGATTCGCGCCCTGCTGCTGGCCGGCGTGCGTTCCGCGCTGCTGTGGCGCCAGGCCGGTGGCGTCCGCTGGAAGCTGCTGTTCATGCGCGGGTCCCTGCAGCGCGAGGCCCGGCGGTTGCTGGCGACGCTCGCCTAGCGATCTCGCCCGGCACACATGTCCTGCGACCGGAGGAGGGCAATGGACCGGCCGGCCATCGATCGGATGCCGCCGCCGATCCCGCGCGCCGCCATCACCGGGGTGGTGCTGACCGGCGGCCGCGGGCAGCGCATGGGCGGGGCGGACAAGGGATTACTGCCGTTCCGCGGCCAGCCGCTGGTTGGCCACCTGCTGGCCGCCCTGCGCGAGGTGACGGCCTGCCAGCTGATCAGCGCCAATCGCAACCTCGCCGACTACGAAACTCTGGGCTGTCCGGTCATCCGCGATGCCGGTCCCGCCTTCGCTGGCCCCCTGGCGGGGATCCTGGCCACCCTGCGCAGCGCCCGGACCCCCTATGTCCTGACCGTCCCCTGCGACACGCCCCTGCTGACCGGGGCGCTGCTGAAACGCCTGCTCCGGGCGGCCTCGACCAGCGGCGCGGCCATCGTCGTGGCCGGCGACGGCGCGCGGCTGCACCCGGTCATCATGCTGGCGGAGACCCGGCTGGCCGACGATCTGGCCGCTTGCCTGGCGGCGGGCGAGCGCAAGGTCGAGTCCTGGATGCGGCGCCACTCCTGGGCAACGGCCGACTTCTCGGATCGGCCCGGTGCCCTGGCCAATCTCAACACGCCCGAGGATCTGGCACGACTGGCGCAGGATACCTCGCGCGCCACCGACAACCCCAGCCTGGAGGACTGCCTATGATGCCGAACCCGTCCCTGGTGGCCGAGCCCCGGTCGCCGTTTCCGCCGTTTACCGAGGCAACCGCCCTGCGCAAGGTGCGCATGGCCGAGGACGCCTGGAACGGTCGCGACCCGCAGCGCGTGGCCCTGGCCTACACGGCCGACAGCGTCTGGCGCAATCGCGCCGAATTTCCCCGCGGGCGCGAGGAGATCGTTGCCTTCCTGACCCGCAAGTGGGCGCGCGAACGGGAGTACCGGCTGATCAAGGAGCTGTGGGCGTTCACCGCCAACCGCATCGCCGTGCGTTTTGCCTACGAATGGCACGATGACGGCGGGCAATGGTTCCGCTCCTACGGCAACGAGAACTGGGCCTTCGCCGACAACGGCCTCATGAGCCACCGGCATGCCAGCATCAACGACCGTCCGATTGCGGAGCGTGAACGCCTGTTCCACTGGCCGTCCGGTCCACGGCCGGCGGACCATCCAGGCTTGGGCGAGCTGGGCCTGTGACGGCCGCGGTTTCGCTCCCGCTAGCCGCCGAGGTAGGCCTTCAAGCCGGGCGGGATGGGGCGCCGCAGCAACCGGTTGCGGTAGTCCCAGGCTGACTCGCCCGGCTCCATCAGGAAGTCGACCTGCCGGCCGGCCAGCACGGCGACGGGTGTGCCGCCCCGGTAGAGCAACCGGTTGCCGGCCAGTGCCGGCACCCGGCTGCCGGGGGTGACGATGCCGGCGAGGTTGAGCGGATCGGCGGCGCTCAGGGTGATCAGCGTGTCGTCGACGGTCTGCCGGCGCACCGTGCGCAGCAGCTCGACCGCTACCGGCAGCGCGAACTGCTCGCCGAAGTGCCCGGCGACGAACCGGCCGCCGCGCAGGTCGCCACGGGCCTCCAGGCGGCGATAGCTGCGCAGCAGCTCCAGCCAGGGCGGCGCGGTCGGCTCCCGCGTCAGCAGGGCGCGGAAGATGACGCCGTAACGTCGCAGCAGCGTGCCGGCGGCATGCTCGACAGCCTCCTGGCGGGCCGCCGCATCCGTTGCGGCCGCCAGTTCCGCCAGCGGTCGCAGCAGCGTCCAGCGGCCGGCCTCCTCCATGCCCAGCGCCAGATGGCGGTAGCGCTGCTTCTTCTGTTCCGGTACCAGCAGGGCGCGCAGGCCGGCGAAGCTGTCGGACGCGGCCAGGCCGCGCGCCACCAGCTCCGCCAGCGCGGCCTCCAGCGGCGTCTTCAGCATTCCGCTGGCCTCCGCCAGCTCCTCGAAGAACAGGGCGCCGCGCCGGTCCAGAATCTCGGCTACCCGCTGGGCGCCCGGGCCGAGTCCGGGTGGCCCGGCGGTCGTCGCGAGCCGCCGCCAGGTCGCCAGATGACGCCGGCCGAGGAAGGCCAGCGGCGAGGCCTTGATCGGACCCGGGCCGCTGCCCGGCGCACTCAGCCGGGTCCAGACCACCTTGCCGGCCAGGCAGAGGCTGTCCAGCCAGGCCGGGTCGTAGTCCTGCAAGCGAGCCGGCAGGATGTCGCCCTCCCAGGCGCTGGCGGCTGCCTCGAACCCCTCCAGTTGCGCCAGCTGTGCCGCCAGGGCCTGCGCGCCCTGCTGCCGGGTTTCGGGATGTACCCGCTGCCAGCGGAACAGGAAGCGCATGAAGTCACCGGTGGCGACCGGCTCGATTTCCTGCCGCAGGCGGTTGAGCGTGTAGCGGTGGATACGGGCCAGCAGGCGCCGCTCGCACCATTGGTCCGCTCCGGCTCCGCTATAGGCGCCGCGCAGCAGGTAGCCGTCGGCCTGCAACGCCAGCAGTGCCTGCTCGATCTGCCGCACGGGCAGGTGCAGGCGGGTGGCCAGTTCGTCGGCCGCGACCGGCCCGGAACAGCCCACCCGGCCCCGCAGGATTTCCCGCAAGGCCTCTTCGGGCGTCCAGGATGGCGCGAGATATTCGGCTGGCAGGTGTGCCCAGAGCCCCGGGTTCGCCAGCCGCGGCCCGCCGGGCGATCCGTTTGCGTGCCCAGGATCGCGGGGCGCGTCGCTGCGGATGCCGGGATGGATCGCGCCGAACAGCGGCAGCCGCTCCGCCGCCACCCAGAGGCGCGCGCCCATGCCGAAGCGGATCTCCGCCGCCCGATCCTGCCGGGCGAGTGCCTGGAACCATGCCGGCCAAGCCGATCCGCCTTCCTCGGGCGCCAGGAAGCCGGTCGTCATCAGGGCATCGTGCAGCTCGTCCGGGCTGCCGGCTGCCGGCCAGGCCTCCTGCCGCACCCGGTCGATCGCGGCGGGATCGAGACGGGCCAGGTCGCCGGCCTCGGCCGGGTCCAGCCAGCGGCGGCTGGCGACGGCACGGGTGCGGCGCTCCTCCAGCGGCGCGCCGTCGAGAAAGCTGTAGACCCGGCTGTTGACGATCTCCGCCGCCAGCGGTGACGGTTCGGTCAGGTCGCGACAGACCACGCGAATCTCGCCCCGCTCGATGGCGCCGAGAATGCGGGTCAGCCGGTCGATGTCCATGGCCTCGGTCAGGCAGTCGTGGATGGTCTGGTTGACCAGCGGATGATCGGGAATCTCGCGGTCGCCGACGATGTTCTCCAGGCAGGCGAGCTGGTCGGGAAACACCGCCGTCACCAGGTCCTCGGCCTGCATGCGCAGCAGATAGGGCGGCGTTTTACGGCCGCCCTGGAAGCGCCGCAGCGCCAGCGAGCAGACGGCGTTCCAGCGCCAGCGCACGGTGAACATGGGCGCATCCAGCAGGGCCTGGACGAGAATGTCGCGCACCGTCCCGGCCTTGAGATACGCGGCGACATCGGCCAGCTCGAAGCTCTGCGAGCCACCCAGCGACAGGATCAGGGCATTCTCGGTGGCGGCCGCCTGCAGCTCGAAATTGAACGAGCGGCAGAAGCGCTTGCGCAGCGCCAGGCCCCAGCCGCGGTTGACGCGGCTGCCGAACGGCGCGTGGATGATGAACTGCATGCCGCCCGATTCGTCGAAAAAGCGCTCGAACACCACCGTGTCCAGCGTCGGCAGGACGCCCAGGGTCAGCTTGGCGGCCGCTAGGTAATCCACCGCCTGCCGGGCGGCGCCGGCATCGATGCCGACCTCGTCGACCAGCCATGCCTGCGCGGCGCGGGTGTCGATCGGCGCGTTGCCATCGGCTGGCTCCGGCAGGCGCGGTGCCAGCGTCTGGCGCAGATGCGCGACTGCGCCGGACAGCTCCCAGGTTCGCCCCGGTGCCTCGCCGAACCAGAACGGGATGCTCGGCGGCTGGTGGTGCGCGTCCTCGACCCGCAGGGTGCCGCCCTCCAGTCGCAGCACCCGCCAGCTGGCATTGCCCAGCTGGAAGATGTCACCCGCCATGCTTTCGATAGCGAAGTCCTCGTCCACGGTGCCGATGAATTCTCCCTGCGGTTCGAGGATCACCCGGTATTCGGCGTTGTCGGGTATCGCGCCGCCACAGGTGATGGCGGTCAGGCGTGCGCCCTTGCGTGCCCGCAACCGCCGGTGGATGCCGTCGCGGTGCAGGTAGGCGCCGCGCTGGCCGCGCCGCGTGGCATAGCCTTCCGCCAGCATGCGGACGACGGCATCGAAGGTCGTCCGCGGCAGGTCGCGATAGGGCCAGGCGCGCCGCACCAGCTCGTAGAGCTCGTCCTCGCCGAAATCCTCGCCGGCGACCATGGCGACAATCTGCTGGGCCAGTACATCCAGCGGCTGCGCGGGGATCTCCAGCCGGTCCAGCTCGCCGCGCCGGACGGCGTCGATCATGGCGATGCACTCGATGAGATCGTCGCGGCTGGTGGGGAACAGGCGTCCCTTGGGCAGGCCGCCGGCAAAGTGGCCGGAGCGCCCGACCCGCTGCAGGAAACCGGCGATGGAACCGGTGCTGCCAAGCTGGCAGACCAGGTCGACGTCGCCGATATCGATGCCCAGTTCCAGCGAGGCGGTGGCGACCAGGGCCTTGAGCTGGCCGGTCTTGAGCCGGTGCTCGGCGGACAGGCGCTGCTCCCGCGACAGGCTGCCGTGATGCGCGGTGACCTGCGCCTCCCCCAGGCGCTCGCTCAGCGCCCGCGCCAGCCGCTCGGCCAGCCGCCGGGTGTTGACGAAGATCAGCGTGGTCCGGTGGGTTTCGATCAGCGCCGCCATGCGGTCGTGGATGTCGCCGGCGGCGTCGCCGGACAGCACCGCCTCCAGGGGCGAATCCGGCAGCTCGATGGCCAGATCCAGCGCCCGTCGATGGCCGGTGTCGATGATGCGGCAATCGCCGCCGCCAGTCAGGAAGTCGGCCACTGCCTCGATCGGCCGCTGGGTGGCGGATAGGCCGATGCGGTTGAGCGGGCGGGCGGCAAGGCGTTGCAGACGCTCCAGCGAGAGCGCCAGGTGGGCGCCCCGCTTGCTGCCGACCAGGGCATGAATCTCGTCGACGATGACGGTGCGCACGGTGGCCAGCATGCGCCGGCCGCTCTCGCTGGTCAGCAGGATGTAGACCGATTCCGGCGTGCTGACGAGGATGTGCGGCGGGCATTTGCCCATGCCGGCGCGCACATGGGCGGGCGTGTCGCCGGTACGGACCTGGGTGCGGATGGCGCACGACATGGCGCCGTGCTCGAACAGGCGCGCATGGATGGCCTCCAGGGGTGTTTCCAGGTTCTTGTGGATGTCGTTGCCGAGTGCCTTGAGCGGGGAGATGTAGAGCACCCGGGTCTCGTCCGGCAGGCCGAACGTCTCGCCCTCCCGGACCAGCTCGTCGATGGCGGAAAGAAACGCCGCCAGGGTCTTGCCGGACCCGGTCGGTGCGGCAATCAGCACCTGGCGCCCGGTCCGCAGGGCTTCCCAGGCGCCCCGCTGGCAGGCGGAGGGTGCGGCGAAACTCGCCTCGAACCAGTCGCGAACGACGGGGTGAAAGCTGGCCAGGGTCATGGCTGCCGGCCATTCCGCCGGAAACCGCGGGCCGGTGCTCTCATCCCGGTCACGCCGGGCAGAGTTCGGTCATCGGCCAGCGCGGCCGCGCGATGATTTCGGCGGGCTCCCGCTGACCGGCCAGGAGGCGCTGGCAGCCGGCGTAGGCGATCATGGCGCCGTTGTCGCCGCAGAAGTCCAGACGCGGGAAATAGGCGACGCCGTTCTCTTCCCGCGCCATTGTCTCCAGCCGCTGCCGCATCAGGCGATTGGCGCTGACACCGCCCGCCACCACCAGCCGTTTCAGGCCGGTCTGGCGCAGCGCCCGGCGCGTCTTGATCACAAGCGTGTCTACCACCGCGGCCTGGAAACCGGCGGCGACGTCGGCCCGGTCCTGTGGCGATCCCCCGGTGGCCTGCAGGGTCACCAGTGTGTGCGTCTTGAGACCGCTGAAGCTGAAATCGAGGCCGGGCCGGTCGGTCATGGGATGGGGGAAACGGAAGCGGCCGGCATCGCCCTGTTCCGCCAGCCGGGCGACCCGGGGACCGCCGGGGTAGCCGAGTCCCAGCAGCTTGGCGGTCTTGTCGAACGCCTCGCCCGCCGCATCGTCGATGGATTCGCCCAGAATGGCATAGCGCCCGAGGGCTTCGACCTGCACCAGCTGGGTGTGCCCACCCGATACCAGCAGGGCGAGAAAGGGGAAGGCCGGCGGGTTCTCCTCCAGCAGGGGGGCCAGCAAGTGCCCCTCCATGTGGTGAATCCCGATGGCGGGGATGGCGAGGCTCCAGGCCAGGCTGCGGGCTACCGACGCACCCGCCAGCAGCGCGCCGATCAGGCCGGGACCGCTGGTGTAGGCAATGCCGTCGAGGTCGGCCAAAGTCCGTCCGGCATCGCCCAGCACCTGCCGGATCAGCGGCGTCAGCTTGCGGATGTGGTCGCGGGAGGCCAGCTCCGGCACCACGCCGCCGTACTCAGCGTGGGTTTCGACCTGGCTGTACAGCCGGTGCGCCAGCAGGCCTTGGCCGTGGTTGTAGAGCGCTACGCCGGTCTCGTCACAGGAGGTTTCTATGCCCAGGGTCAACACAAATGCTTTTTGCCATCTCAGCGTGGGAGGGTATAATTATCGGCTTTTATTTGGCCCCGGTTTGACCGGATCTACAACTTGTTGAATTCCTTAAGGAATCCTTGGAAAGCTTACATGCCTTCGATCAAAATCAGAGAAAACGAACCTTTTGAAATCGCAATCCGCCGTTTCAAGCGCGCCTGTGAGAAGGCGGGCGTCCTGTCCGAGGTTCGTCGCTGCGAGTTCTACGAAAAGCCCACCGAAGAGCGCAAGCGTAAGGCCGCCGCGGCAGTCAAACGGCATCTGAAGAAGCTTTCCCGCGAGCGTTTCGCGCTGCAGAACCTCCGCAAGGGTCGTCCGCAGACCGAGCGCTGAGCCGCGATGAGCGAGCTCAAGGCGCGGTTGCAGGCTGACATGAAGTCGGCCATGAAGGCCGGCGAGAAGGACCGGCTCGGTGTCATCCGGCTGATCATGGCGGCGGTCAAGCAGCGCGAGGTCGACGAACGCATCGAACTTGACGATGCCGAGATTATCGCCGTGCTCGACCGCATGACCAAGCAGCGCCGCGAATCCATCGCCCAGTACGAATCGGCCGGCCGCGACGACCTGGCCGCGGTCGAGAAGGCCGAGATTGAGGTCATCCAGCAATATCTGCCGCAACCCCTCTCAGAAGCCGAGATCGACGACCTGATCCGGGCGGCGATCGCCGAAACGGGCGCCGAGGGCATCGGCGGCATGGGCAAGGTCATGGCGGTCATCAAGGCGCCCATGCAGGGTCGGGCCGACATGTCCAGGGTCAGCGCGCGCGTTAAGGCCCTGCTCGGCGTCTAGGGCCGCGCTCCACGCGGCAGGCGGGCGTCAGGCCCGCCCGGATGTCCACCGCCTCGTCCCGTCAGCGCATCCATCCGGGTGGTCCTCCTGCCACCAGGATGCCCGGGTGATCCTCGATCGGACAGGCGCCGGTTGCCTCCGGCCATTGCGCACCTTTCGCAGGGCCTATCGTTTGGGGAAACATGGCCGGAAAAATCCCTGAACAGTTCATCCAGGATGTTCTTGCCCGCACGGACATCGTCGACCTGATCGACGCGCGGGTTCCCCTGAAGCGATCGGGCAGCAACTTCATGGCCTGCTGCCCGTTTCATCACGAGAAAACCCCCAGCTTTTCCGTCAATCGCCAGAAGCAGTTCTACTACTGCTTCGGTTGCGGCGCACATGGCACCGCCATCAGCTTCCTGATGGATTATGACCGGCTGACCTTTCCCGAGGCCATCGAGGAACTGGCGGGCCACCTCGGCCTGCCGGTGCCCCGGGAATCGGGCGCCGGGGAACCGCGTCCGCCGGGCGCGGCGGCGATCGAGCCGCTCTATGACATCCTGGAGCGGGCCAGTCGTCACTACCAGCAGCAGCTGAAGACCCACCCCGACGCGGCGAGGGCGGTGGCCTATCTGCGTCGCCGCGGAGTCAGCGGCGAAATTGCGCGCCGCTATCGGCTTGGCTTCGCGCCACCCGGTCCGCGCGGTTTGCCGCCGGAGTGGCCCCCCGAGCTGCTGCAACGCGCCGGCCTGACCCGGGATCGGGGCGGCGACTGGTTCCGGGATCGCGTGATGTTTCCCATCCGCGACCGCCGCGGCCGCACCGTGGGCTTCGGCGGGCGCATCCTCGACGAGGGGCAACCCAAGTACCTGAATTCGCCCGAAACGGACGTTTTCCACAAGCATCGCGAAGTCTACGGGCTCTACGAACTGCTGGAGAGCCGCCGCAAGCCGGATGGCATTCTGGTCGTCGAGGGCTACATGGATGTCATCGCGCTGGCGCAATTCGGCCTGCAGGAAGCCGTGGCCACCCTGGGCACCGCCACCTCGGCGGAGCAGGTCGGCCTGCTGTTCCGCTACAGCCCCACGCTGGTCTTCTGCTTCGACGGCGACGCAGCCGGCCGCAAGGCCGCCTGGAAGGCCCTGGAGTCCAGCCTCGCGCATCTGCGCGAGGGTCGGCAACTGCGTTTTCTCCTGCTGCCCGAGGGGTACGATCCGGACAGCCTGGTGCGGGAGGAGGGCGTCGATGGTTTCCGGCACCGCATCGAGGCCGCACAGACCTTTTCCGATTATTTTTTCGATCGCCTGCTGTCGGGGCTCGATATCGCCACCATCGAGGGACGGGCGGCGCTGGTGGCCAGAGCCCAACCCCACATCCAGAAGCTTCCGGGCGGCGTCTTTCGGGACATGGTCGAGCAGCATCTGGCCGCTTTGAGTCACCAGTCGCCGGCACAAGCCGCCCCGGCGACACCGCCCGGCGCCCGCGACCCCCGTCTGCGCCGGGATCGCACTCAAATCGCGGGGCACCCCTCCGCCATCCGCACCTTCCTGGCGCTGCTGGTCCAGCATCCACGGCTGGTCGAGCATATCGACACCGCGAGCGCGGCCCGGTTGGCGGCACTCGACCGCCATGGCGCCTTGCTCAGCCGGTTGATCGCCTACCTCGCCGAGCATCCCGACGTCAGCCCGGCCGGCCTGCTGGAAGGGTTCCGGGATATGCCCGAACACCGGGTTCTGGCGAAGCTCATGGCCTGGGATACCCAGGTCGGTGCCGACGGCATCGAGCCTACCTTCCTCGATCATCTGCGCCATCTCACGGTGGAATTGCCGCGCGCCAGCCGTCTCGAATGGCTGATCCAGAAATCCCGCCGGGAACCGCTTAGCGACGCCGAACGTGCCGAACTCCGCGCCCTGACCAGCGCCTCTCCCAGTCCCTGACGTCGCCTGCCATTCTTCTAATGAAGGCTCGAATGCGCTATACTGCGCAGTTCCCGACTTTTGGGTAGACACGGGAGTAGACCGATGGATCTCGAGCAACAGCAATCGTTGAAAGAGTTAATTGCCAAGGGCAAGATGCAGGGTTACCTCACCTACTCCGAGGTTAACGATCATCTTCCCGGCGATGTGGTCGACCCCGAGCAGATGGAAGAAATCATCTGCATGATCAACGATATGGGTATCGAGGTCCACGAGGACCGGCCCGATACCGACATGATCGCCGAAACGGCGGTGGTCACCGAGGATGACGAGGAGGAAGCTGCCGAAGTGGCGGCAGCGCTGGTTTCCTCCGTCGACACCGAGCTGGGGCGGACCACCGATCCGGTACGCATGTACATGCGCGAGATGGGTACGGTCGAGTTGCTGACCCGCGAGGGCGAGCTGAAGATCGCCAAGCGCATCGAGGAGGGCCTTAATCTCGCCGCCAACGAGCTGGTTCGTTTCCCTGCCTCCATGCACCATTTCCTGTCGGCTTTCGAGAATGTCGAGAAAGGCGAGATTCGCCTGTCCGAGCTGATTTCCGACTTCTATGACCCCAATGCGGACGAGGCTGCTCCGGTTGAGGCCCAGGCGGCACACGAGGGTGATGCCGACGATGCCGTCGAGGAAGCTGAGACGGGTCCGGATCCCGAGGTCGCCAAGGAGAAGCTGGCGATCTTCAGCAAGCGTCTCAAGACCGCCACCAACGCGCACAACAAATACGGGGCCCATCACGAGAAAACCCAGAAAGCTTTCGACGCACTTGCCGAAACCTTCATGGAATTCAAGAAGACGCCGCTGTTTTTCAAGGAGCTGACCGAAATTCTGCGGCGTACGGTCGAACGCATCCGCGAGGAAGAGCGCCTGATTCAGGACATCGTCGTCGGCCGAGCCCGTGTCCCCCGGGCCGAATTCATCGCCTCCTTCGTCGGCAACGAGAGCAATGCCGATTGGCTGACGCCCTGGAGCGAGGCAGGCAAGCCGTACAGCAAGGTACTGGCAGCCCACGCGGAAGACATCAAGGCGGCGCAGGCGCGCTTGGCGCAGGTCGAGAAGGAAAACCTGATCTCCATCAAGGACATCAAGGACATCAACCGGCGCGTCTCGATCGGCGAGGCGCAGGCTCGTGCCGCCAAGAAGGAAATGATCGAGGCCAACCTGCGCCTCGTCATCTCGATCGCCAAGAAGTACACCAATCGCGGACTACAGTTCCTCGACCTGATCCAGGAAGGCAACATCGGCCTGATGAAGGCGGTGGACAAGTTCGAATACCGCCGCGGCTACAAGTTCTCGACCTACGCGACCTGGTGGATCCGTCAGGCCATCACCCGCTCGATCGCCGACCAGGCGCGCACCATCCGCATCCCGGTGCACATGATCGAGACCATCAACAAGCTGAACCGGATCAGCCGTCAGATGCTGCAGGAGATGGGGCGCGAGCCGACGCCCGACGAACTGGCCGTGCGCATGGAAATGCCGGAGGACAAGGTGCGCAAGGTCCTCAAGATCGCCAAGGAGCCGATTTCGATGGAGACGCCGATCGGCGACGACGAGGATTCGCATCTCGGGGACTTCATCGAGGACTCCCGCGTCATGTCGCCAATCGAACATGCCACTGTTGCCAGTCTTCGGGAAAGTACCCAGCAGATTCTCGCCAGCCTTACCGCGCGCGAGGCAAAGGTTCTGCGCATGCGTTTCGGTATCGACATGAACACCGACCATACGCTGGAAGAAGTCGGCAAGCAGTTCGACGTCACGCGCGAGCGCATCCGCCAGATCGAGGCCAAGGCGCTGCGCAAGCTGCGCCATCCCTCCCGTTCCGAACAGCTGAAGAGTTTCCTCGATATCGAATAATGTAATGCAACGTTTCGGGCCTCTAGCTCAGTCGGTTAGAGCAGGGGACTCATAATCCCTTGGTCCTCGGTTCGAGTCCGAGGGGGCCCACCATATAAAACAGAGCCTTACCTGAGAGATCGGGTAGGGCTTTTTTATTGGTGCTACCCAGGTGCTACTTTGCACCGGACGCGGATTGCGCCCGCACTGACCTGCCCCTTTAGACGTGCCAGTGTTGAGTTGGCGAGTCCAAGGTTGTGGAGACTACTTGATCTCCGGTGATTGCCTTGCATCGCCAACGCGCTGGCGATGCAAGGCGGCGAAGCT
>NZ_BAAHXD010000022.1:0-53953 GCF_054657115.1 Methyloparacoccus murrellii
CCTGATCCTGATGGCGGGTGGCCTGCGGCCCGATGCCTTCAGGGTTGAGGCCGCCATCGCCCGTTCCGAAAAGGACGATGCTCAGCGTGAATCCGGCACGGTGACCCTGACGACCTTCAAGGTTCCGGTCCCGAAGGATTTCACAAGCCTGCCAACGGAACAGCGAACCCACCTCAAGCCCGACGATCGCATTACCATACGGGCCTTGCCTGGCTGGGAGCGGTCTGCCTCGGTGCTCATCGAGGGAGAGGTCATGGAACCGGGAAACTACTCCCTGCTGTCGGCAAGCGATCGACTGACCGCACTGATTCAACGCGCAGGCGGTCTCAGGAAGGAGGCCCTGCCGGAAGGCATCACCGTCAAGCGTAAAAGGACGATTGTCGATATGGCTGCAAGTGGTACTGACGCTTATTACGACATTACTGTCAATGTTTCCGCGGCGCTGGAAAGCCCCGGCGGGATCGAGGATATCGTCCTCAAGCCGGATGACCGGATCTTCGTGCCCACCAATCCGGGTGTGGTGGAGATTCGCGGCGCCGTCAACCGTGAACTGACAGTCCAGCACACACCCGGCAAAAGCCTGGCCGAGTACATCGCCATGTGTGGCGGCTATCTTGACAAGGCCGACCCCGCCGCCGTCAAGGTGTTTGCCGCCAACAAGGTCGCCATCACGGCGAAAGCCAGGGGCAAAGGCAAGGCGAATCTGGAGATACCCGCGGGCAGTGTCATCGAGGTTCCTTTCCTTCGGGAAACGGAACGCATGCTGACGGTGGAAGTGAAGGGTGCCGTCGAAAAGCCGGCGGTCATGCAACACATCGAGGGCGCCCGGCTTGGCTATTACCTGAATCTGAGCGGAGGTTTCAAGGACGAGGCGGATATCCAGGACATCAGTGTACTGCTGCCCGACGGTGGCTTGCTGGTCAAATCCGGCGATCAACCCTTCAATCCGGTCATCCCCGGCGGCAGTCTGGTCATGGTCTCCACCAAGCCCAAGGCAGGTGCCAGATGAACGCCCTGAGCTCCAAGGACAATGCTTCCCGGCGATCCGCTGAAATACGGGCTGCCGTTCACGATTCCCCCGATGAGTTGGAGGATGAAACCGGTATCGAGATTCTGCCGATCCTGAACCTGCTTCTGCGCGAGCGGTATCGCATCCTCAAGCCGACCGCCTGGGTTGTATTGCTGGCTCTAGCGTATGCGATGATTCAGCCTCCCGTGTATACGGCGACGACCAAATTCCTTACCGCTGCTGCCTCAGGTTCGGCCATTGCGCTACCCAGCGCGGGATCGACTGCAGGTGGGGACGCCGGCTCGATCGTCGACACCATGCCCGAGTATTACGAAGCACTCGTGAGGAGTGATGACTTCCTCAAACTCGTCGTCAACGATGAAGCCGCCAAGTCGAAAGCCGGCGTAACCTCAAACTGGCTAGGCGTGCCAGGGGGCATCCCGATTCGTGACTGGATTCAGCCGGACGATGCCGTCATCGCTCTCAGGGGGGCTTTAGCGATCGCGAGCGTCAAAGCCACACAGCCCCGCTCCCCATTCGTGCTGTCAACCACGATGGAACTCTCCGCGACGCTATCCGAGCGGAAGGCCGCCGAAGCGCTGGCTAACGCAGTGCTTGACAGCCTGAGCAAATACGGCGGATTGCATCGCAATGAGAAGGCCATACGGAATCGGGACTTCATCCAGAGCCGCCTGCAGGATACGGAAGCGGAACTCAAGCGAGCCGAAGCGGCGCTGGCCGAGTTTTCCATGCGTAATCGCAAGATTGCGACGCCCGATATCGAAGCCCAAAAGGAGCGGCTGGAGCGGGCCGTGAAGGTTCAGGAGGAAGTGTTCCTCACGCTCCGCAAACAACTGGAAATGGCAAAGATCAAGGTCCAGGAAAACCAGGCGCTGATTCAGATCATTGAACATCCCGAGGCCAGAAAGACCGGCCCGAAACGGGCCAGGATGGTGGCATTACCCAGCCTGCTGGCCCTGCTCTTCTTCGGTACCCTAGCCTATGTACGCGATCGCTGGCGGCAATTGGACCAGAGCGACGAGGACATCCAGGAACTCATGGGCAACCTGCAAGGTATCCGCAGCGATCTGTACCGATTGGCCATGCGGACCCGCGCGATACCGGTGAAAGCGTGGAGACTGGCCAACCAGGGATTTGGCCGGCTGCGCAAGCCCAATTAGGCAACGCGCATCCATCCACGCTCGAACGGGCTTGAGGCGTCGCTCAGCGATTCGTCAGCTGGATCTCGATACGCCGGTTGCGGGCCAGGGCTTCGGGGCTTTCGCCCGGATCGACCGGCTGATACTGGGCAAATCCGTTGGCGGACAGGTGCCTGGCGGGTATCCCCTGCCCGGTCATCCACTTGACGATGGCCACGGCGCGCGCCGTCGACAGCTCCCAGTTGGAGGGAAACTTGTCGGTCGCGATGGGCACGCGATCGGTGTGCCCATCGATGCGCAGAACCCAGTCGATGCTGTCGGGAATCTTCTGGCTTACGTCGCGGATGGTGTTGACCAGCTTGCCCAGGCGCGCCTGGGCATCGCTCCCGAGTTCGGCTGAGCCGGAGGAGAACAGGATGTCGCTGGGCAACAGGAAGCGGTCACCGACGATGCGGACATCCTCCCGGTTGCCCAGAGCCTCGCGCAGCTTGCCGAAGAACTCGGAACGGTACTTTTCCAGCTCATTGGCGCGACTGGCCAACGCCAGCTTCAGTTGCCGGTCGAGGTCGGCGATGCGCAGATCCTTGCCCTGATTGTTCTGGTCGGCCGCGTTCAAACGGCTGGCCAGTTGCGTCACCTGCTCCTCCAGCTGGCGTCTGAGCGCATCGAGCGCCAGTATGTCGTTGTTGAGCGCGGTCAGCCGTTCATTCTGCTCGTCCATCCGGGATTTCAGCTGATCCCGCTCCTCCGTCACCAGCCCCATCCTGGCCAGCAGTTCCGCCACCCGCGCCGCCGCGGCCTTGCGCTCGGCCTCGCTCATGGCCGCCTGGCGGCCGAGTTCATCCAGACGGAGATTGAGCGTGGCCAGCGTCCGGCTCTTGCCGGCCAGGGCATCGGAGAGCACGAACTGGCCGATGGCGAACAGCAGCAGCAGGAAGATCATGACCATGATCAGCGAGGTCAGCGCATCGACGAATCCCGGCCAGATGTCGAACTGGCGCCGCCGGTGACGGCCGGGCGCACTCACGGGCGCGCCTCGTTCCGGCTGGTCTGCATGTCCATGGCCGCCGCAACCGTGCGGGTCAGCAGGCGTATCTCCGCGCGCAGTTCATCGGCCAGACGCGATTCGCTGTCCGGCCGGGCCGCCAGCTGACGCAGCACGGCGCGCAGTTCGTCCTGGGCCAGCACCGCCGCCTGCCGATCGCGCACATCGCGGCTCATGAGGTCGTTGAGCCGGTCGATCTGGTCAATCAGCCGGCTCATCTGTTCGTTGCCGGTATGTCGCTCACGCTCGCTGTCGCCGATGGCGCGCTGCATGCGCTCCAGACCATCGGCGGTTTTTTCCAGCAGGGCCTGGACATAGGCCGGTATCGCCGCCTCGGTTTCCATCAGGCCGCCAGGCGAGAGGGAGGTCATCGCCGAAAGCCACTCCTCCAGTTCGTTGTAGAAACGGTTCTGCGCATGACCGGCCTGCAGATCGAGGAAGCCGATGATGAGCGAACTGGAAAGACCGAACAGCGAGGTGGAAAAGCTCGTCGACATGCCACCCAGCGGCACCCGGATATTCTCCTTCAGCGTGGCGAACATGGCGACGGGATCGTTGCCGATGTTGAGCGAGCCGATGATATCCACCACCGCGCGGATGGTGACCAGCAGCCCCCAGAATGTCCCCAGCAGACCCAGGAAGACCGCCAGCCCGATCAGATAGCGGGACAGATCGCGCGATTCCTCCAGCCGCAGCTGGACGCTGTCGAGCATGGTGCGCATCGACGGTGCCGACAAGGTGTCATGGCCTTTCTCGCGCCCGGCCAGCATCTGCGCCATGGGCGCCAGAAGCCGTGGCCGCAGGCTGAGCACCGTGGGACTGCTGAAACCCCGGAAGCCTTCGATCCAGGATACCTCGCGCGCCAGCACGAGCACCTGCCGCACATTGGCCACGATGCCCGCCAGCAGCACCAGCAGGATCACGCTGTTGAAGAAGGGATTGGCGGCATACATGTCCGCCAGACGGGTCCAGACAAAGGCGCACAGCCCCAGCACCACGGCCAGGAATCCGGCCATCCAGGCCAATACGCGGGTCGGTTGGCTCATCGATCATTCACTCCGGCAGGACAGTTTCAGATATGACATAAGCCGGATTATCGCCTGTTTCGCGAAAACCGGCGCGTCATGCCGATGCATTGGGGACGACGGCTTGCCTGACGAGCCAGGCGAGGAAGCGGGCCTTGGACGGATCGCTCGTGCGCCCTAACCGAGACAGAGAGGGGCGCAAGAATGGGCATCACCCTGGCGACAAGGCGGTGCCCCGATGGGGCGATGGTGTCTTGAGTCGGTGCGCGAGGTCGGGCGCCAGGCGCCCGACCGATCGAAATCTCCCCCGGGTCACTCCGCCTTTTCTTCCCGCGTCCAGTGGGCGGGCCACTTTTCGACCGGGAACCACATCTGCACCAGCGAGGTGAAGATCATGATGGTTGAGGCCAGGCTGTAGCCGAAGCCGCCGAGCATGGTCAGCCAGGCGAATGCCGGGATGTATTTGGTCAGCCACCAGGACAGCACGTCGAGGATGAGGAAGGCGAAGGGGGTGGAGATGAGGATGAGTTTCCACTGCTGCGGGTATTGCGCCAGACCGAAAATCCAGCCGACATAGAGGAAAATGAAGGCGATGCCGAACAGATGGATGTGCGAGACGCGGGTCAGCTGGGCAATGCTGACGCCCTCGTCGACCTCGGACACCTTCTTGAGGTTTTCAAACTGGCTGAAGTCCGGCAGGGATGCGCCGGGACCGTGACAGGATACGCAATACTGGTCCATGATCGGCTTGATGGTGGGCGTCCACTCCTTGATGCTGGCACCGTCGCGCACCCACTGGATCAGCTGGAAGCGGACATCGTCCGGCGCCATGGGCTTCATCTGCCCTGCCAGCATCGACTCCAGCTTGGAGCCGCTGCGGTTGCCGTAATAGCTGTAGACGATGTCGTTGTAGGACAGGCCGGGCTTGCCGTCCGCCTTGCCGTGGGTTTCCATGATCTGGAAGCCGGCCATCAGCAGGCCCACGCCGATGACCAGCAGAAAGCCGGTGAACAGCACCTTGTAGGCGGGTGGCAATTTCGCGAGGGTCGTCACTTGAATCATCGGGAGTGTCCTCAGAAGGTTTTGAAACTCCCGGCATTACACCCGCCCCCGGTCGCCGGTTCAATAGGGAACCGGGTGAATGCCCTGTCAAATGCTGGCGAATGGCCGCTACCCTGGCCCGGGAGACGGGAGAATGGGGGCCAGGGATGCGCAGCGACATGGCCTGGCGGGCACCCTGTCGCTCCCGGGCCCCGATCGTGCGCCCCCGTTGGGCCAGGGTCCCGGGCAAACGTCCGCGGCGCCTGTCCCGACCGGCAGGCAGGGCATTCTCGGGAACCCGACCGACGACTCATGTATCGGGGTTTATCAATATGCTATAAACGGTCTGCTTACCTAGCAGTGAACGGGACGTGCGCCGGGGCTCAGGGTTCACAGAAGCCGGCGCTGTCACGCCGATGCGCAGTCCCATAATTCGAAAGACCTTTCTTCCATTCGGTTGAGAACATGACATCCCATAGCCACAAAACCGACAGCCTGCTCAAATCCAGCCTCTGTGCGCTTTCCATTGCCGTCGCCGCTGCCCTGGTCGGCGGTTGCGACAGCGGCCCGGCCGGCAGTCACGGCAGCGCTGCCAACATGACGGCGGAAGCCAGGATCGAAGGCAACATATCCGACGTCCATGGCCAAGTCACCCAGGGCAAGCTCGAGGTCAAGGACAAGAATGATCGGGTCGTCCTCACCCAGCCGCTGGACGGCCAATCCAACCATTACGCCGTCACCGTGCCCGCCGGCACGGCCTACCCGATCCTGCTGGTGGTGACACCGCCGCCCGGCCCGGTTGCCCAGGTGGTGCGCGCCGTGGTCACCAGCCCGCTGGCCGACCGCATGGATATCACCGACATCACCAGCCTGGTCGTGGACGCTGCCTTCGCGCTCGGCGGACTGACCGAGGAAAACATTGCCAAGGCGTCCGGCGGCGCCATCGGCCTGCGCCAGCGCCAGGGCATCAGCGCCGGTGCGGGCGGCGGCGGCATGGGTCCCGGCCAGAGCGGCGGCGGCGTCAGCCGGGGCGGCCATGGCGGTCATGACATGTCCGGCGGCGGTGCTCCGGGCGCCCCCGGGACTCCCGGCACCCCTGCCGGCGACCATCAGAACATGCAAAACATGCAGCACTGATCCCGCGGCAACCGCGGAAACGGCACCGGCAGGAACGGCGATGGCCTTCCTGCCGGCTGACCGATGATAGGACTGCCGCGGTTTTATTCCCTTTTTGCCGGTTGAATGGCACGTCTCGTCCGACTTCCGCGAGCCGGTCACGGCATCTCCCTCCCGAATCCCGGGTCCGTTACCCGGGTATTGGCGGACGGAATGGCCTTACCGGCGTGCCGGCAACACGAAAGGGTTTTGTGCCCGGCACTCGCGCCCTGACAAAGGGGGCTTGCGCCCCCGGCCCTTTATTTCAGACCCAGTATCCAGGTCACCAGTTGCCTGGCCTCGTCGGGGCTGACCGCATTGGCGGGCATGGGCATCTGGCCCCAGACACCGCCACCACCCTTGATGACCTTCTCCGCCAGCGGCGCCGTCACATCCTGGCCGGCATACTTCTTGGCGATATCCTTGTAAGCCGGGCCGACAATCTTGTGGTCGATGCCATGGCAGCCGAGGCATCCCTTGCTCTTGGCCAGGGCCTCATCGGCCTGGGCCGCATTCAGGCCGAAACTCAGGGCAGCAAGAATCAGGCTGGTAACACTGACGTTCATGGTCTCTCTCCGGTAATGGTTTTATGGGACGGCTGCTTGCCCGGCATCGGGAACGCCCTGCCGCCGGGTTTAGTTTCCCGAATGGCGCCGTGGTTCACTGCCGCCCTTACTTTATCAGTCCCGATTTGAGGCATGCAGGGAAAGACCAGGTTTCGCAATCGGCTCATCCGTCTCTCGGCATGCCAGGTCGACGGGACCTGCCTGACCGCGGGGCGTCAGGCGAAGCCACCCCGCTACAGCACCGAAAGCAGCATCTTGAGGCTCAGGACGATCAATAAGGATGCAAATACCCGCTTCAGCATCCGAACCGGCAGCCTGTGGGCAAGCCTTGCGCCATGGGGCGCGGTGACGGAACTGGCCATGGCGATCAGCACCACGGCGGGGACATAGACGAAGCCGAGCGCATGAGCGCTTGCCGGCGTCATCGACCAGCCATTGGCAACATACCCTGCGGTACCGGCAAGCGAGATGGGCAGTCCTATGGCCGCCGACGTGCCTATGGCCTTTCTGATGTCAAGGTTCTGCCAGACAAGATAGGGCACGGTCAGGGAGCCACCCCCGATCGAGACCAGCGCCGAAATGGCGCCGATGAACGCACCGGCCAGGAGCAGCCCGCTTTCGCCCGCCAGCCGGCGCCCGGGCTCGGGTTTTCGGTCGAAAAACATCTGGGCCGAGACATAGGCCATGAACAGCGAAAAGAACACCGCCAGCTGGAATGAGCGTGCGTTGACTGCCAGGAATGTCGCCAGGAACGTGCCCAGCACGATGCCCGGCGACATTGCCTTGACGATGCCCCAGTTGATGTTGCCCCTGGCATGATGGGCGCGCAGGCTGGCGATCGAGGTGGCGATGATCGAGGCCATGGAGGTTCCCAGGGCCAGATGCACCACCTTGTCGACGGGGATGCCTCGGGAGAGGAACATGGTGGTCAGGATGGGCACCATGATCCCCCCTCCACCGACACCCAGCAGGCCGGCGACGAATCCCACCAGGGCGCCCAGCCCGAGGAATGACAGTAGCGATGGCAGATCAAGCGGCATGGCAGAGGTGTGGGTCAGGTGATGTTGTCATGACAATCATGCCGCCTCGGGCAATGAGCGCCGGCGACCGATCAGCGGTCAGAGCATGGGATGGGGAAGATAGCGGTCCAGCAGGCCAAGATCCTCGGCTACCGGCCGCAGTGTCAGGCATCCCTGCCAGACATTCAACGCCCTGGCAAATCCCGGATCGTCCTTGAGGGCGGCCAGCCCCCGGTCGGCGAGTCTGAGGGCATAGGGCAACACAGCCCGGGACAAGGCCATGGTCGCGGTCCGGGGATAGGCGCCCGGCATGTTGGTGACGCCGTAATGAATGACATCCCGGGCGACGAGCACGGGATGGCTGTGGGTCGTCGGTCGTGAGGTCGCGATGCAGCCGCCCTGATCGATGCTCACATCGACGACGACCGAGCCCGGCGAGAGCAACCCGACCTGGGCCTCGCTGACGACGAAATCCGCCCGCGCACCGCGCCGCAGGACGGCACCGATCACCAGATCGGTCGGCGGCATTTGCCGGCTGATCTCATCGGGCGTGGAGGGCAGGAAGCGGAAGCCCTCGCCCAGCGCCTGGCGATAGCGCTCGCCGAGGTGCGGCGCCAGGCCCAGCATCACCACCTCGGCGCCCAGCCCATGGGCACTGCGGGCCGCATGATGCGCCACGGTACCGTCACCGACGATCAGCACCCGGCCATGCCGCACACCCAGCACCCCGCCCAGCTGCACGCCCTTGCCGCCATGGGTGCGGCCCAGGTAGTACGCGCCCATCAACGCCGCCATGTTGCCGGCGATGGCGCTCATGGGCGCCAGCAGGGGCAAGGCACCGCGACTATCCTCCAGGGTCTCGTAAGCGATGGCCGTGGTCTTGCTGGCCAGCAGAACCTCGGTCAACGCGCGCGGACTTCCCGACAGATGGAGGAAAGTGAACAGCATCTGTCCGCGAAGAAAGGGGTATTCCGCCGGCAAGGGCTCCTTGACCTTGATCACGAGTCGATTATCCCAGGCATCCTCTGCCGTCCGGCCGATACGGGCGCCGGCCTGGCGGTATTCGGCATCGCCGAAGCCGGCAGCCGATCCCGCACCCGTCTCGACGCACACGGCATGGCCGGCGCTTACCAGCCGATGCACCGCCGGCGGGGTCAGGGCGATGCGCCCCTCCAGGTCCTTGGTTTCACGCGGTATGCCGATGTTCATTGCTGCCCCCATGGTGCGGCCAAGGTGAAAGCGGACGCGTTCCCGGCGCCGGTCCGGAGAACCCGTGCGGCCTGAATTATGGCCCAACCCACGCCTCGCGGAGGTCTCCCCGGCACCGCATCGTGCCTTCGGGGCCGCCACTGACCGCGCGGATTGCCACAACAGGGCAAGAACCTGCCGTTATGGCGGCCAAGCGCCTGACTGCCGCGACGGCGCCGACAGCCTTTTCCCGGCAATCCGTATCGCGGCAGCAGGACTTTGCGACACGTTTTCATTAACATGTATGGCTGCCTGGCCTGAACCGGTGTCAGGCGCGATACGCCGATCGGTATTCGACGCCACATTGGTGGCGGACGACCTCGCTGGTGGTCACCCGGAGCGCCTGCCAGGTTCCGGAGGTCGGAGGTCAGCATCCACCCCGCGCATTGCCGCTGGCCCGTGCGAGCATGGCCCCTCGGGTTTCCCCAAGGTACGCGGCCTTGATAGGCCAGGCGGCCCCGGATGCAGGCCATGGCAGAACCCTCTACGCTTCCTTGTTCCTCGGAGATTCGCATGAACCGCTGGTTTGAAGACAACTCGCATTCGATCGGCAGAACCCCCCTGGTTCGACTGAACCGCGTGGTCGAGGGTGCTCCGGCCACCGTGCTGGCCAAGATCGAGGGCCGCAACCCGGCCTACTCGGTGAAATGCCGCATCGGCGCGGCCATGGTCTGGGATGCCGAGCAGCGCGGCCTGCTCGGGCCCGGCAAGGAAATCGTCGAACCGACCAGCGGCAACACCGGCATCGCCCTGGCTTTCGTGGCCGCGGCGCGTGGCATCCCGATCACGCTGACGATGCCCGAGACCATGAGCATCGAGCGCCGCAAGTTGCTGGTGGCCTATGGTGCGAAACTGGTGCTGACCGAAGGCGCCAAGGGCATGCCGGGCGCCATCGCCAAGGCCGAGGCGATCGCCGCATCCGACCCCGCCCGCTATGTCCTGCTGCAGCAGTTCAAGAACCCCGCCAATCCCGCCATTCACGAAGCCACGACGGGTCCGGAAATCTGGGACGACAGCAACGGCCAGGTCGACATCCTGGTTGCCGGCGTCGGCACCGGCGGCACCATCACCGGTGTCAGCCGCTATCTCAAGCACACCCGCCACCAGCCGGTCCTGTCGGTCGCGGTGGAGCCCGCCGCCAGCCCGGTGTTGTCGCAGACCCGCGCCGGGCAGCCGGTGCAGCCCGGTCCGCACAAGATCCAGGGCATCGGCGCCGGTTTCGTGCCGGATGTGCTCGACCTGTCGCTGGTCGACGCCATCGAACCGGTCAGCAACGAGGAGGCCATCGACATGGCCCGCCGGCTGGCGCGGGAGGAGGGCATCCTGGCCGGCATTTCCTGCGGGGCGGCGGCGGCGGTGGCGGTGCGGCTGGCCCAGCGCCCGGAGCACGCCGGCAAGACCATCGTCGTGGTCCTGCCGGATTCGGGCGAGCGCTACCTGAGCACGGCGCTGTTCGACGGGCTGTTCGATGCCCAGGGCATGGCGATCTGACCGCAGGCATCATCCGGAGACACCAGACGCCATGATGCTGCCCAGTCATCTCACCCATCTGAACATTGCCCCGGTCGTTGCCGAACTGCGCGGCCTGCGGCTCAGCTCGCTGGCCCAGCGCCAGCGGCTGGATCGTCCGCCCAGGCTACCCTCCCGGGCCGTGCTTGCCGACATCATTGAAGGGCTGGCGACTGTCCTCTACCCGAACCGGCTGGGCTCGGGGGAGCAGACCGACGAAGGCATCGACTACTACGTGGGGCATACCCTCGACGCCAAGCTGCGGCTGCTGATGGGACAGATCCAGCGTGAACGGCGCTACAGCGCCGAGCAGGCCGGCACCCTGGACCCGGACCATGACACGCTGCGGGAACAGTCCATGAACCTGGTGCAGTCCTTCGTCAAGACCTTGCCCAAGGTGCGCGCGCTGCTGGATACCGACCTGCAGGCGGCCTACGAGGGCGACCCCGCGGCCCGCAGCATCGACGAGGTACTGGTCTGCTATCCGGGCATCGCCGCCATCATCAACCACCGGCTGGCGCACGAGCTCTATGCGCTGGGCTTGCCCCTGATCGCCCGCATGATCGCGGAGATCGCCCATTCCGTGACCGGCATCGACATTCACCCGGGCGCGCAGATCGGGCCGAGCTTCTTCATCGACCACGGTACCGGCGTCGTGATCGGCGAAACCACCGTCATCGGCGAGCGCGTCCGGCTCTACCAAGCGGTCACGCTGGGGGCCAAGCGCTTCCCCACCGACGAGAGCGGCATGCTGCTCAAGGGCCATGCCCGGCATCCGATCGTCGAGGACGACGTGGTCGTCTACGCCGGCGCGACCGTCCTCGGCCGCATCACCATCGGCCGCGGCTCCACCATTGGCGGCAATGTCTGGCTGACCCGCAGCGTCCCGCCGGGCAGCAACATCACCCAGGCACAGGCACGCCAGGAACTCTTCATCCACGGTGCCGGCATCTAGGCCCGCGACCGGACCAGCCTCCCCTCCCATGCCACCCTTGCCAGCACCCATGCCCAACCCTTATCTGGTCGTGCTTGATGTGGACTCCACCCTGATCGAGAACGAGGTCATCGAATTGCTGGCGGCCGAGGCCGGCTCCCTGGCCGAGGTCGCGGCGGTCACCGAACGGGCCATGCGTGGCGAGCTGGATTTCGCCCAGAGCCTCAGGGAACGTGTCGCCACCCTGGCCGGGTTGCCCGACAGCATTTTCGAGGCCATCCGCGCGCGCATCACCGTGACCCCCGGCGTTCCCGAGCTGATCCAGGGCGTGCAGCGCGCGGGCGGTCATGTCGGCGCGGTTTCGGGCGGCTTCCATGAGGTGCTTGACCCGCTGGCCCAGCGGCTGGGGCTGGATGTCTGGCGCGCCAACCGGCTGGAGATCCTCGACGGCCGGCTGACCGGCCGTGTACTGGGCGATATCGTCGATGCCGCCGCCAAGGCCGACAGCCTGAGATCCTGGGCGGCCGCCATGGCGATACCGCCGGAGCGTACGGTCGCCATCGGCGATGGCGCCAACGACCTGAAGATGATGGCAGCCGCGGGTCTGTCCATCGCTTTCGACGCCAAGCCCATCGTCCGCGAACAGGCCGACATCGCCCTCGACGAGCGCGACCTGAGCCGCGTCCTGGAGATGATCGGCCTTCGCTAGCGACTTTGCCGCCACCGGTGGCGGCCTGTCCCCGCCGCATCGGCTTGGAGTCTGGCCCCGGGACATCCATAATGGATGGACCTCCCATCACGACCTGAACGCCGATGGCGCGCCGACAATCATGCATCCTGCTCGTTTCGACCTGCGCGCCGGGCGGCATGCTGTCCGTCATCCAGTCGCTGACCCAGTCGGAACTGGCTACCCGCTGGCCGCTCCGCATCCTTTGCTCCCATGATGGCGGCAGTCTCGCGCGGCGTCTCCTGCTGGCCTGGAAAGCGCTCTGGCAATGTCTCTGGCTGCTGGCCGGCGGCCGGGTGCGGCTGTTGCACATCCATGTGGCGGAACGCGGCAGCTTTTTTCGCAAATCGCTGTTCGTGCTGCTGGGACGGCTCTTTCACACCCCCATCATCCTGCACATGCATGGCGCGGAGTTCAGGTCGTTCTATGCCGGCCAGGCGCCCTGGGTGCGGCGTTATGTCCGCTGGATCATCGGCATGGCCGATCAGGTGGTTGCCCTGTCGCGCGATTGGGCAAGTTTCTATGCCGAGCTCAGTCCCACGCCGGTAGAGGCCATTGCCAACTTCGTACCGTTGCCACCTGCGTCTTCACAAGGTCCCACCACGGCATCGGCGTTGCCGGAAATCCTTTATCTCGGCCGTTTCGGCGAACGCAAGGGTATTTTCGATCTCATCGAGGCGGTGAAGCCCCTGTACGAAAGCCATGCCGGCCTCCAGATCTGGTGCGGCGGCGATGGTGAAATCGAGCGGGTCAGGTCGCTGGTGGCAAGCCACGGCATGAGCGAGCGCTTCCATGTTCTCGGCTGGGTTGATGCCGACAAGCGCGCGACACTGCTCCGCCAATGCCGGATATTCGTGCTGCCCTCCTATGCCGAAGGCTTGCCGGTCGCGATTCTGGAAGCGATGGGGGCTGGCCTGGCCATCCTTGCGACACGGGTTGGCGGCATTCCGGAAATGCTGGCCGATGGCGCCTATGGCATCCTGGTGGAACCGGGTGATGTCGACGGACTCCGCCAGGCCCTGCAGCGACTGCTTGCCGATGCCGGGACCCGCGAGCGGCTCGGGATGGCGGCGCGCAAGCGGTTCCTGCAGGTGTACTCGGCCGATGCCGTGGTGCCCCACCTCGACGCGCTGTATCGCCGCCTGACGGGCGAGAATCGTCGGTGAACCGGCAGGGCGCAAACGGCAATCTTCGCCCCGGGTTACCGGAATCAAGAACGGTGCATCGCGGAGGGCGACACCTCGAGGACGAAATTTCTGGATAATTCGGCGCTACCGTCGTAAGTTTCTGCTTATGAGTTCGCATTCCCCAGGCTCCACATGTCAAGCCCGTGGAGCCCAGGCCCCGTGGAGAAACCCATCATGAATTCCTCTGAACGCTTCATTGTCCGGTCGATCGCGCCCGCTATCGGGCTGGCCTTGGCCACGCCGGTGGTCGAGGCGGCGACACCGTTCCAGCCCGCGGATGCCCTGCTCTGGCTGTTCGACGTGCCCAACGGGGTCCTCGCGGGCATGGTCATCGCCCTGAGCAGCGCACTCGCGCTGGTTGTGCAAGCGCTGCTGCCCGGTGGCGTTCCCGGAACCGGCAGACAGTCCTCGCGCCTCCTGGTCGGCGTCATTGGTGCCCTTGCTGGCGCCTTGCTGGCAATCTCGATGGCGGGCCCCTGGCAGGATTACGTTGCCCGCCAGGTGACCAGCCTGCCGCCGACAGCGGCCGGTACCGGCAGCGAAGGGATGGCTTACGTGCTCCCCTTGCTGGGCGAACCCGGAGATGAGGCGCTGACGATGCCGGCACAGACACCGGCCAAGGTCATGCCGGGACGCGCACGGCATACCACGATCAATTTCGAGGCGCTGGAAGCCGATACCCTGCGGCTCAACCTGTTCGATGATGCCAGCAGCCTGGCTGTGCGGGACCGTATCGTGCGCGGTATGCTCCAGAGCATGGAGGGTGGCGATGTCTGGGTGGGCCATCTCGCGGAAGACCCCGAAAGCGAAGTCATTCTGGTCAGCCGGGGCCGAGCCCTGATGGGCACGATCGAATCCCGCGGGAAATCCTTCGAGATCGTCCCGATCAAGGACGGCATCCATGCTGTCCGCGAACTCGACCGGAGCAAGACAGCTCCAAGGTTCGAGCCGGAAAACCTGGAATATCCGGCGGAGGGAAGCCTGGTCAGCGGCAGCGAAGTGGCGCCCAACAACACGGCCGCCAACGCCAGCGGTCCGCGGACCTTCGACCTGCTGGTCGCCTATACGGCCAGATCCCGCGCCAATGCCGGTGGCATATCGGCCATCGAAACCCGCGTCATCAACGCCGTCAGCAAAGCCAATCAGGCCTACCTGAACAGCAGGATTCCGGTCCAGCTGAATCTGGTCAAGATGGTGGAAACCCCCTATGCGGAGTCCGGCGACATGGCCCTGGACCGCTCGCGCTTGCAGGCGCGCGACGATGGCTACCTGGATGACCTTCATGCCCTGCGGGATCAGTTCGGCGCCGATCTGGTTGTCCTGGTCAACGCCAATCAGGATGTCTGTGGCACAGCGCCGGTCATGACCCGTGGCACGCCGGATTTCGCCGCCGCCGCGTTCATGGCGGTGCATGACGACACCAGCTATAATTGCCTAGGCAGCAACAATGCCCTGGCCCACCTGCTGGGACATATCCAAGGCAACGTGCACGATGTCGATCATGCGCCATCGCCTGGCGCCAGCCCGGATGCCTTCGGCTATCGCGTGTGCGGCGTCTTCCGCGACATCATGGCCTATCCCTGCCAGGACGAGCACGGCATCCCGTACTTCTCCTCGGCGGACACCAACCTTACCTATGGCGGGCAACCCATCGGCGTGGCCGGCTCTGCCGACGCCGCGCGCTCGATGCGATCCACGGCAGCCATCGTGGCCGGCTTCCGCAACCCGCCGGCGGTCATATCCGCACCGCTGGCACCGACGGATTTCCTGGCCGACGAAGAAAGCAGCGATGGCGTCAGCCTGAGCTGGACCGATGCCGCCGGCAACGAGACCGGCTACAGGCTGGAACGCTCGATGGATGGTTACAGCTGGATGGAAATCGCTGCCCTGCCGGCCAATACGCAGAATTTCATCGACACGGGTCTCCCGGGCGGCAAGACCGTCAGCTACCGCATCCATGCCTGGAACAGCCTTGGGGCATCCTCCTACCTGACGCTGGACAAGACCCGGGATGCGGCCTTGCCGACGGCCAACCCGGGGCGCCGGGCGAAAGCGCTGTCGGACAGATAGCCGAAAGCCGGGGAGCCCCCGGGAACATGGGCTGGGCGGGGCAAGAGCCGAATACCCGGGTCGCCGCTGGATGACCGGGCTCGATAGGCCGCCGCCCGGACACGCAAGGCGCGGATGAACGGGGTGCCAGCCCTCCCCTCGTTGCCGCCTCCATGAATGGCCTGACAGCCTCCGCCTGAAGACCGGAACCTTCACCAATGGACCCTATCCGTCTTGCCCTGCCGGATGACTGGCACCTGCACCTGCGCGATGGCACCGCCATGCGCGATGTGGTTGCCGACAGCGCTCGCCAGTTCGGGCGGGCCATCGTCATGCCCAATCTCAAGCCGCCCGTCACAACCGTTGTCGCCGCGCTGGATTACCGGCGACGCATACTCGCCGCCCTGCCGGCCAACAGCGGGTTCGAGCCCCTGATGACGCTGTACTTGACCGACCGGACCCGCCACGACGAGGTGCGACGGCTTGCCGATACGCCGGAGGTCCTGGCCTTCAAGCTGTACCCGGCCGGTGCGACCACCCATTCGGAGGCCGGCATCAGCCAGGTGGAAGCACTCTATCCCCTGCTGGAATCGCTGGAAAAATACCAGGTTCCATTGCTGGTGCACGGAGAAGTCACCGACGCCGCCGTCGACATCTTCGACAGGGAGGCCGTGTTCATCGACCGGCACCTGGCGCCCCTGGTCGAGCGCTTCCCCGCCCTGCCCGTGGTGCTGGAACACATCACGACCCGGGAAGGCGCCGATTTCGTCCGCGACAGCCGGGCAGGGGTCGGTGCCACGATCACCGCCCATCACCTGCTGCACAATCGCAATATCCTCTTGGCCGGGGGCATCCGACCGCATTTCTACTGCCTGCCGGTCCTCAAGCGTGAACCGCATCGACAGGCCTTGCTGGCGGCGGCGACCAGTGGCAATCCCAAGTTCTTCCTGGGGACCGACAGTGCCCCCCATCCCCGCGGCCAGAAGGAATCTGCCTGTGGCTGCGCCGGCTGCTATACCGCCCTCGCCGCGCTCGAACTCTATGCGACGGCATTCGAATCGGTTGGCAAGCTGGACCGCCTGGAAGGCTTCGCCAGCCATCATGGCGCGGATTTCTATGGCCTGCCCCGACACCAGCGAACGATCACCCTGGAGAAGGCGCCGTGGCAGATTCCCAGCCGGCTGGATTTCGGCGATGAGGAGCTCATACCGTTCATGGCCGGCGACATGCTGGCCTGGCGCCTGATCTCCTGACGCCGGGAGGCAATCGATCCGGTGGCGTTGCCGGCAACCCCCGGCAAGGCAAGACCACCCAACATCCGGCGCTCGCCTGTCCTTGCGCATACTGGCGCCTTGCGGAGCGCCGCTGTGGTACAGTTGATGGCTTTCTAGCGTCTTCAAGGCAGGTGTCCGCAGGCCTGCCATCACATCGACCTGCCCATGTCCGCACACACCCTCACCCATCTCAAGCAACTGGAAGCCGAGAGCATCCACATCATCCGCGAGGTTGCCGCCGAGTTCGACCGGCCGGTGATGCTCTACTCGATCGGCAAGGACTCGGCGGTCATGCTGCACCTGGCGCTCAAGGCCTTCCATCCCGGCAGGCCGCCCTTCCCGCTGCTGCATGTCGACACCACCTGGAAGTTCCGCGACATGATCGCCTTCCGCGACCGCATGGCCCATGACCTGGGGCTGGACCTGATCGTCCACATCAACCCCGAGGGCGTGGCGCAGGGCATCAATCCCTTCGACCATGGCAGCGAGAAGCACACCGACATCATGAAGACGGAGGCGCTCAAGCAGGCGCTCAACCAGTACCGCTTCGATGCCGCCTTCGGCGGCGCCCGCCGCGACGAGGAAAAGTCCCGCGCCAAGGAGCGCGTCTATTCCTTCCGCGACCAGCATCATCGCTGGGACCCGAAGAACCAGCGGCCGGAACTGTGGAATCTCTACAACGGCAAGGTCAACGCGGGCGAGAGCATCCGCGTGTTTCCGCTCTCCAACTGGACCGAGCTGGATATCTGGCAGTACATCCATCTCGAGAACATCCCCATCGTGCCGCTCTACTACGCCGCCGAGCGGCCGGTGGTGATGCGCGATGGCATCTGGATCATGGTCGATGACGACCGCATGCCGCTGGCGCCGGGCGAGGTGCCGCAGATGAAGCGGGTGCGTTTCCGCACCCTGGGCTGCTATCCGCTGACCGGTGCGGTGGAGTCCAACGCCACCACCCTGCCCGAGATCATCCAGGAAATGTTGCTGACCACCACCTCGGAGCGGCAGGGCCGCCTGATCGATCACGACCAGTCGGGCTCCATGGAGAAGAAGAAGAAGGAGGGTTATTTCTGATGGCGCACCAATCCGAGCTGATCGCCCGCGACATCCATGCCTATCTGGCCCAGCACGAGCGCAAGGAGCTGCTGCGTTTCCTCACCTGCGGCAATGTCGATGACGGCAAGAGCACCCTGATCGGGCGGCTGCTGCACGATTCGAAGCTGATCTACGAGGATCAGCTGGCCGCCATCCGCAAGGACAGCGCCAAGTTCGGCACCACCGGCGATGATTTCGACCCGGCCTTGCTGCTGGATGGCCTGCAGGCGGAACGCGAGCAGGGCATCACCATCGACGTGGCCTACCGCTATTTCTCAACCACCCGGCGCAAGTTCATCATCGCCGACACGCCGGGGCACGAGCAGTACACCCGCAACATGGCCACCGGCGCCTCAACCTGCGACCTGGCCATCATCCTCATCGATGCCCGCCATGGGGTGCAGACCCAGACCCGGCGGCACAGCTACATCGTCTCGCTGCTGGGGATCCGCCATGTGGTGGTGGCCATCAACAAGATGGATCTGGTCGACTTCCGCGCGGAGGTGTTCAACGGTATCCGGGCCGACTACCTGGCCTTTGCCGAGAAACTGGCGATCAGGGACATCCGCTTCCTGCCGCTGTCGGCGCTGAAGGGCGACAATGTGGTCCATCCCGGTCCGAACATGCCCTGGTACGACGGGCCGCCGCTGATGGCGCTGCTGGACAGCATCGCCATCGCCGACGATCAGAACATGGTCAATCCGCGCTTCCCGGTGCAGTACGTCAACCGGCCGCACCTCGACTTCCGCGGCTACAGCGGCACCGTGGCCGCAGGCATCTTCCGCAAGGGCGATCCGGTGATGGTGCTGCCCTCGCGCAAGACCAGCCACATCGCCAGCATCGTCACCTACGACGGCGAGCAGGCCGAGGCCTTCCCGCCGCAGGCGGTGACCTTCACCCTGACCGACGAGATCGACATCAGCCGCGGCGATCTCCTGGTGCGGCCGGACGATGTGCCGCAGCTGGCCGCGCGCTTCCTGGCGCAGGTGGTGTGGATGACCGAGGCGGCGCTGGTGCCGGGCCGGCAGTACCTGATCAAGCAGAACACCCGCAGCGTCACCGGCTCGGTGCCGCGCATCCGCTACCGCATCGATGTCAACACCCAGGCCCATCACCCGGCCACCCAGCTGCACCTGAACGAGATCGGCCTCTGCGAGCTGGCCCTCAGCGCCCCCATCGCCTTCGATCCCTATACCGTCTGCAAGGGCACCGGCGCCTTCATCGTCATCGATCGCCTCACCAATGTCACTGTCGGGGCGGGGATGATCGTGGGCCTGTCGGACGAAGCAGAGCAGCAGGGCCAGGTCACGCCGGAAGAGCGCGCCACCCGCTTCGGCCAGCGGGCCACGACCCTCTGGTTGGGTTGCCCGGATGCCGCCGGACTGGCCTACCGCCTGGAGCGGTGGCTGTTCAACCTCGGCCATGCCACCCTGGTGCTGGACGATCCGGCACTGGCGGAACAGATGCCGCTGATCGCCGAACAGGCCGGCCGCGCCGGGCTGATCTGCCTCTGCGCGCAGCCAAAGCCGGCGGCCGCCGCCGGCGTGGCGCTGCCGGAAAACCTGACGACCGCCGACGCCATTCTCGGTTGGCTGCGCGAGCAGGCC
Organism: Methyloparacoccus murrellii; assembly: GCF_054657115.1. NCBI lineage: Bacteria > Pseudomonadati > Pseudomonadota > Gammaproteobacteria > Methylococcales > Methylococcaceae > Methyloparacoccus > Methyloparacoccus murrellii. The sequence goes on from NZ_BAAHXD010000022.1 coordinate 19,651, forward strand.
ATCCTGCTGACCTGAGCCGGCGCTGACGCGCCTCAGCGCGTCAACCAGTAGCGCCGGTAGCCCTCCCGGAAGGCCTGCGGCGGCGATATCCGGTTCCCGGGGGCGCCCGGCTCGACGGTGAGGGCGCCGGCTTCGGCGACGTTCATCAGCGCTATCCCGAACGCGCGGTAACGCTCCAGAACCTCCCGGTGGGGAAAACCGAAGCGGTTCAGATAGCCCGCCGGGACCAGCCCCCATCGCGGCCGGACAGCCGCCAGGAGCACGGGCGTGGACGAGGTCTTGCTGCCGTGATGCGGCACGACCAGCACATCGCTGCGCAGTGCGGAGCCATGGCGGGTTACCAGCCGGTTCTCGGCATCCGCCTCGATGTCCCCGGTCAGCAGCACGCTGCCACCTTCCCCCCGGACGCGCAGCACGCAGGAATTGTCATTGTCGCGGGTGCTGGCCGCGACCGGGCCCAGCATCTGGAAATCGACGCCATCCCAGCGCCAGCCCTGGCCGGCCTGGCATGACATGGCGGCGTCATCCCGGAACAGATCCGGCACGCTGGTGAGCAGGTGTCTCACGGGAAAGACTTGCAGCAGCGAACGGGCGCCGCCGCTGTGGTCATTGTCTCCGTGCGAGATCACCAGCACATCGATGCGCCCCAGGCCCCGATGACGCAGATAGGGTTCGACGACGGCATTGCCCATGTCGAAATGGCGACTCAGCTTCGCCCCTGCGTCGAATGCCAGAGTTCGATGACGGGTCTCGACCACCGCCGCCAGTCCCTGACCGACATCCAGCAGGGTCAACCGAAACCCGCCGGGCGGCAACCGCTCGGGCGCGTAAAGCAGCGCTGGCAGCAGCATCACCAGTCCCAGCCAGCGGGCCGGCACGCCGCGCGGGGCCAGCAACAGGATCACGCCCGCGAGCGCCAGGGCCATGTGCCCAAGCGGCGGCACGGGATGCGTCCATTGCGCCACGGGCAGCGAGGCTATCCAGGTCAACACCCGCCAGGACTCGCGCATGACCCATTCGGCCAGCGCCAGCAGCGGCTGGCCCAGCGCCGGCGATACCGGCAGCAGCAAGGCCCCCGCTAGGCACAGCGGGATCAGCAGCGTTCCCAGCACTGGTACGGCCAACAGGTTGGCGAAAGGCGACACCAGCGACATCTGCCCGAAAAAGAGCAGCAGCACGGGCGCCAATCCGACCGCGGTCAAAGCGTTGATGCGCCAGAGCAGGCGGCCGCCGCGAGCCGGGGCCAGCCGCCCGCGAACGCCATAGGCGATGAGCGCCACGGCCGCGAACGACAGCCAGAAGCCCGGCGCCAGCACCGCCAGCGGATCCCGAAGCACGACGGCGATCAGCGCCAGGGCCAGCAGGTGGGTGACACGCGTGGGACGTTGCAGGACCACAGCGCCCATGGCCATGGCGACCATGATCAGCGCGCGCTGTGTCGGAATGCCGAAATCGGCCAGCGCCGCGTAGGCCCAGGCCCCCGCCAGCCCGGCCAATGCCGCGATCCGCGGCGGGGAAAGGCGCTGTCGCGGACCCAGCCGGCTGACCAGCGAGCGGACCAGGAAGAAGACGAGCCCTGCCACCAGACCGATGTGCGACCCCGAGATCGCGATCAGGTGTGCGGTACCGGTCCGGCGCAGCACATCCCACTCCGGACGCCCGATGCCATCCTCGACGCCCATGGTCAGCGCCATCAGCAACCCGGCCACGGGACTGTGCTGCCAGACCGCCTGAAGACGATCATGGATGTCCTGCCGCCAACGCGGCAGCCAGGATCCGGGAGCCGTGAGCGCCAGCCGCCGGTTTTCCGGCGATTCGCGCACATAGCCCACGGCACCTATGCCCTGGGCGAACAGCCAGCGCTCGTAGTCGAATCCGCCGGGGTTCAGCATCCCGCGCGGCGGTCGCAGGCTCAACCGCAAGCGCCAGGATTCGCCCGCCTTGACGGCTTGCCCGGCACGATACCAGCTGACCCGCAGCTTCCGCGGCAACCGTTCCAGCGGCGCTTCAAGGATCCGCTCCACGACAAGGTCGAAGCGCTGGCCGCGGTCCATGGGACTCGGTATCGTCGCGATCCGTCCTTCGACCAGCACCTGGACCCGGCCCTGGGCCGTCAGCGCATCGGCCAGTCCCAGGGCAGCATAGCCGCCGGCCCAGCAGAGCCCGAGCGAAACCCCTGCAAGACCGGGCCGGCCGAGCCGGAACAGCCCGACCGCGCACAGCGCCAGCGGCAACCAGAGCAGGGGCGCGGGCAGGCCGGGCAGCTGCTGGATGAGCAGCGCGCCGGCCACCAGGCCGAGGGCAAAGCGAATGACGCGCTCATCCGGCGGCCCGCCACCCCCGCGCGGTGGTGACGCCGGATCTTGTGCGGGGGAAGCCGCGCGGCACCCGCGCCGGAAAATGCCGGTGGTCAGTCCAGGGCGTCCAGATACTTTTCGGCATCCAGCGCCGCCATGCAGCCCGACCCGGCCGAGGTGATCGCCTGCCGGTAGATCGAGTCCGCCACATCACCGGCCGCGAAAACGCCGGGCACACTGGTCGCCGTCGCGTTGCCCTCGGTACCGCTCCTGATCTGGATATAGCCGTTGCGCATCTCCAGCTGCCCATCGAAGATGCCGGTATTCGGGCTGTGACCGATGGCGATGAAGACGCCCTCGACAGCGATATCCTGGGTGGCGCCGCCCTCGACGGCCTGGATGCGGATGCCGGTGACGCCCTGGTCGTCGCCCAGCACCTCCGCCAGCGTATGGTTCCACTGGATGCTGACGTTGCCCGTGCGGGCACGTTCCAGCAGCTTGTCGGAGAGAATCTTCTCGGAGCGGAACCGGTCGCGCCGATGGATCACGGTCACGCGCGAGGCAATGTTGGACAGGTACAGGGCTTCCTCGACCGCGGTATTGCCGCCGCCGACGACCGCCACCGGCTTGTTGCGATAGAAGAAGCCGTCGCAGGTCGCGCAGGCGGAGACCCCCTTGCCCTTGTAGGCCTCCTCGGATGGCAATCCCAGATACCGCGCCGAAGCCCCGGTAGCGATGATCAGCGCATCGCAGGTGTAGGCGCCGGCATCACCGACAAGCCGGAAGGGCCGGCTGCCGAGTTCGGCCGTGTGGATATGGTCGAAGAGGATCTCGGTTTCGAAGCGCTCCGCATGGCGCTTCATGCGCTCCATCAACTCGGGACCCTGGACGCCGTCGGCGTCGCCGGGCCAGTTGTCGACATCGGTGGTGGTGGTCAGCTGGCCGCCCATCTCGAGTCCCGTCACCAGGACAGGCTTCAGGTTGGCGCGGGCGGCATAGACCGCGGCGGAATAGCCGGCCGGGCCGGAGCCCAGAATCAGCAATCGACAGTGTTTAGCATCGGCCATGGTGTCCTCGGGTAGGCGATCAGGCAGCGTCGGCGACTGGCGAGGATGCCGGAAAACCCGGCCTGTCCGGGGACTCCGCCGCCAGCGTCGCACGGCTCTGTGAAAATCGGCAAGCATAGCCATGATTGCTGCCAGGGTCGAGCCTTGCGGAGCCGGCGAACATGACCCCCGGGGCGAAGTGGGGCAAAATAGCCGGCAATGGCCGTATCAACGGTATCGCCGCGGGCAGCGGTGCCGCCAATCAGGGGATGGAGAGGGGGAAAGAGTTTGCTTGAGGTTCTGAGAAAACTGGCGTTGGGTCGCGATCTGGGTACGGCCCTGCTCAGGGGGCTGCGGGAATCCATCCTGCTCCTTTACCTCGCCATCTCGCTGTTGCTGCTGATCTCCCTGGCAACCTTCGATCTCGACGATCCCGGCTGGAGTCACGGCGGCAGCCGCCTTGACATACACAACGGGGCCGGCAGCGCCGGTGCCTGGCTGGCCGATTTCTTCCTGTCGCTGTTCGGTATCAGTGCTCACCTCCTGCCTTTCCTGCTGGCCTACTACGGTTACCGGGTTTACCGCCATGCCGGAGACGAGCGCCCGGCGCCGGCCGATACGGCCCTGCGGTGGCTGGGCTTCGGAATCGCCCTGATAGCGGCCACCGGCATCACCGAGCGCTTCATGGTGCGTCCCCGGCTGGAACTGCCGGAGGGTTACGGCGGCATCGTCGGCCGTGAAATCTCGGATCATTTCTACCATGCCTTCGGCACGTCCGGGATGACCATCCTGCTGGTGACACAGTTGCTGGCCGGGGTCTCCCTGTGTACCGGCCTGTCGTGGGTCTGGGTCCTGGACGGCGCGGGCCAAGCAGGCCTGTCCCTGGCCAGACGGGTGAGCATCCTGCTGCCGCAGCGGAACCGCTGGTCCTGGCCACGCCGACAGGCGAAGGCCCAGGAGGGCGAAACCGAACCGGCATCGTCCTTCCGCCCATCCGGCGAAGCCACGGAGCGTGCCCGCCGGCCCAAGCCATCAGTCCCGCCACCGGCCAGCGCCCCCGTCGTCGACGTCGCCAGCCCGAAACCACGCAAACCCCAGAAGCCGGCCGAGTTGCCCCCCGTGCACGCTGGCCAGCTGCCGACCCTCGACCTGCTCAACGACCGGGCGCCGCGTATCCGCGGCTATAGCACTGTCCAGCTGGAGGAGATGTCGCGCCAGCTGGAAGCCATCCTGGACGACTTCGGCGTCGAGGTGCAGGTGATGGAGGTGCACCCGGGGCCCGTCATCACCCGCTTCGAGGTGCAGCCGGCGCCTGGGGTCAAGGTCAGCCGCATCAGTGGCCTGGCCAAGGACCTGGCCCGCACCCTCTCCGTCAACAGTGTCCGGGTCGTCGAGATCATTCCCGGCAAGACCGTCATCGGTCTCGAGATTCCCAACGAGGAACGGGAGACCGTGCTGCTGCACTCGGTGCTGGCCTCACCCGCCTATCAGGATAGCCATTCGCCGCTGACGCTGACCCTGGGCAAGGACATCAGCGGCCATCCCGTGGTCGCGAATCTCGCCCGCATGCCGCACCTGCTGGTGGCGGGCACGACCGGCTCCGGCAAGTCGGTCGCCGTCAATGTCATGATCCTCAGTATGCTTTACAAGGCTCGGCCCGAGGACGTGCGCCTGATCATGATCGACCCCAAGATGCTGGAACTGTCGGTCTACGAGGGAATCCCGCACCTGCTGACGCCGGTGGTCACCGACATGAAGGAAGCCGCCAATGCCCTGCGCTGGTGTGTGGCGGAGATGGAGCGCCGTTACAAGCTGATGTCGCTGATGGGCGTGCGCAATCTCGCCGGCTTCAACCAGAAGGTCAGCGAGGCCAGCGCCGCCGGCGAGCCGATCCGCGATCCGCTGTGGTCGCCGGACCTGCTGACCGAGAATGACGAAGCGCCCTTCCTGGAACCCCTGCCCTTCATCGTCATCGTCATCGACGAACTGGCCGACATGATGATGATCGTCGGCAAGAAGGTGGAGGAGCTGATCGCCCGCCTGGCACAGAAGGCGCGCGCCGCCGGACTGCACCTGATCCTGGCGACACAGCGGCCCTCGGTCGATGTCATCACCGGCCTCATCAAGGCCAACATCCCGACACGCCTCGCCTTCCAAGTCTCGTCGAAGATCGACTCGCGGACCATCCTCGACCAGGGCGGGGCCGAATCCCTGCTCGGCAACGGTGACATGCTCTACCTGCCCCCGGGCACCGGCCTGCCCATGCGTGCCCATGGCGCCTTCGTCTCCGACGACGAGGTGCACCAGGTCGTGGAATTCCTCAAGCGGACCGGCCCGACCAAATACATCACGGAAATCACCCGCTTTTCCGAGGACGCCGGCAGCGGCGATGCCGGCGGCTACCGCAATGGCGACAGCGGCGGCGGCGAGGAATCCGACCCGCTGTACGACGAGGCGGTGCGCTTCGTCACCGAATCGCGCAAGGCGTCCATCTCCAGCGTCCAGCGACGTTTCAAGGTGGGCTACAACCGCGCGGCGCGCATGATCGAGGACATGGAGAACGCGGGCATCGTCGGCCCCGCGGAAACCAACGGCAGCCGCGAGGTGCTGGCACCGCCGCCGCCCGGCGACTGACCCGAAGCGACTGCCAGGCAGGACGCATCGCCTTTCCGCGCCCTGCCCAGCCCTTTCCAGGAGGCTCCAAGCTTGCCCCAGTCCCGCCCGCCCAGAAAGAAAGCCCTCCAGGTGCCGGAGGCGCCCGTGTTTTGCTCGCGCGAGGAACATCTGGCGGCCGGCAAGGCCCTGCGCGAGGCCGTGCCGCGCCGAAGCCACGCCGACTGGCCAAGCGCCTCGGCCCGACGCGACCCGATCGCGCTCCTGGAGCAGTCCAACCGTGACCGGCTGCCGGAACTGGTGCCGATCCGCTATGGCCGCATGCTGCGCAGCCCCTTCACGTTCCTGCGCGGCTCGGCCGGTCTCATGGCCCATGATCTCGCCCTGACCCCAACCACCGGCATCAGGGTGCAGACCTGCGGCGATTGCCACCTGCTGAATTTCGGCCTGTTCGCCAGCGCCGAACGCATCCTGCTGTTCGATATCAACGACTTCGACGAAACCCTCCCGGCTCCCTGGGAATGGGATCTGAAGCGCCTGACCGTCAGCTTGGTCGTGGCGGGACAGGACTTTGGCTTCAACGCGGAGGCCGTCACCACCGCCGCAGTGGCATGCGTCCGGGCCTATCGCGAGCAGCTGCGGCGCTACTCGAGCATGAACCCGCTGGAGGTCTGGTACAGCCGGCTGGACATGGACACGCTGATCGCCCTGGCGCCCGACGCCAAGGCCCGCAAGCGGCGCGAGAGCTATGCCGCGCGGGCCCGCCAGCGGGTGGGCGACCGGCTGTTCCCGCGCATCACCAAGTCCGTCGGCGGACGCCCGCGCCTGCTGGACCAGCCGCCATTCCTCTTTCATCCACCGGATGAGGCGGCCTTCCGCGAGAAGGCCATGCAGGCGCTCGCGGCCTATCGCGCCTCGCTCCCGGACGAGCGCCGGGTGCTGCTCGACCGCTATCGCATCGAGGATGTCGCGCTGAAGGTTGTCGGTATCGGCAGCGTGGGAACCCGCTGCTATGTCGCTCTGTTCTTTTCGGAGCAGAACCAGCCGCTGCTGCTGCAGGTCAAGGAAGCCTGTCCCTCGGTCCTGGCCCCCTATGCCGGTGGCTCCGCCTATGAGAACCAGGGGCAGCGCGTGGTCGTGGGCCAACGGCTGATGCAATCGTCCAGCGATATCTTCCTCGGCTGGGCCAAGGGGCCTCACGGGCATGATTTCTATGCGCGACAGATGCGTGACATGAAATTCTCGCTGCCGCTCGAGGAATCCTGTCCGGTCAAGCTGCGGCGCTATGGCGAGGTTTGCGCCTGGGCGCTGGCCCGCGCGCATGCCAAGTCCAGCAATGCCACCCTCATCAGCGGATATCTGGGCAAATCGACCGTCTTCGACGAGGCCATCGGCGAATTCGCCCTCGCCTACGCCGAGCAGAACCGGCACGACCACGCGGAACTGGCCCTGGCGGAACGGGAGGGCCGGATCCAGACGCTACGGGAAGACAACCTCTAGACAGAGGGCAGACAACGATCGAGCCGCGGATGCCGGCCGCCTGTCACAGCCCGGACGGGTAATCGCATGACGGGATGCTGACGCGATTGCAACAGGATTTTTATCCCTCGCCATGCCGCCGGATTGGTTTTTGCCTCCCATCAGCTGGTAAACTGCCGCCCGCTTTCGAGGTGCCCGGCGCAATCCCCGCGCTGGGTTAAACGGGAAGCCGGTGAGGAATCTCCCAAAGCCGGCGCTGCCCCCGCAACGGTAAATCGGTTAAAGCTTGTCACTCCTGCCACTGTGCCTGCGCATGGGAAGGCGGCAAGCCCGGGCCCCAGGGCCACCGATGAGCCCGGATACCGGCCCCGAAACGACCTGCCGACCGTTGCGGAGGGCAACGCTGGTTCGATGTCGTTCCGCGGCAAAGGCTGCCGTTGCCGTCGATACCGTGCTGTCTCCGTGACGATTCTCCTGCCGTGCGGGTGTGCGCGGCACAACGGAACACAGACAGCATTGAGATGAACCGCTTTCACCTACCCTCCACCCTGCTGCTTGCAGCCGCCTCGCCGGCGCTCGTCGCCTCGACGGCGGAAGATGCCGTACCCGAACTGGAAACCACCGTCGTCACAGCCAACCGCTACGAATCGCCGATGCAACAGTCGGGAACCTCGATTACCGTGATCACCGCCGATGAGATCCAGAAGCGGCAGGTTCTGAGCGTGGCCGATGCCCTGCGACTGATCCCCGGCCTCGATATCCTCAACAGTGGCGGCATGGGCCGCATGACCAGCGTCTATACCCGCGGCGCGGGTTCAGGCCAGACCCTGGTGCTGATCGACATGGTGGAAATGAACGATCCGTCGTCGCCGGTCGGTGCCTTCGATTTCGCCAACCTTACCGTCGACAATATCGAACGCATCGAAATCCTGCGCGGCGGCGAGAGTGCGCTGTATGGCTCGGATGCCATCGGCGGTGTCATCAACATCGTGACCAAGAAGGGCAAGGGAGCCCCCAAGTTCAGCCTGTCGTCCCAGGGTGGCAGTTACGACACCTTCAAGGTGCTGGGGTCGGCCTCCGGGGAACTGGACGACTTCAATTACGCACTGACAGCCAGCGAAACCCAGACGCACGGATTTTCCGCTGCCGACTATCTCTGGGACAATCCGGAACGCGACTGGTACCGCAACACCACGGTCGATGGCCGGGCAGGCTATCAGGCCCTGCAAAACCTCGATTTCGGCGTCAACCTTCGTTACAACCACGGGAAAAGCGCCCTGGACTACATGTTCGGCGATCCCATCCGGCCCAACGCGCCCACCGACGCCCTCAACTACACCGGCACGACCGGCGAGCTGTACACCCGCGGCTTCACGCACTTCAAGCTTCTCGACAACCTGTGGGAACAGACGCTGGGCGTGGCCTACGGCCTGACCAACCGCGACTACAACAACTGGGACCCCGCCCTGCCCTTCGACCTTTCCGGCACCTACGAGGGCACCAAGCTCAAGGGTGACTGGCAGCACATCCTGCACCTGCCGGAGGACAACACGCTGACGCTCGGGCTCGAGGACGAGGAGGATACGCTGGTCAACCAGAGCGAGGGCATCGGCAGCCAGAACTACAACACCCAGGGCTATTACCTATCGGACCAGTTCGACCTGCTTGACCGTTCCTACACCACGGCCTCCGTTCGCTATGCCGAGAACAATCGGGTCGGCAGCAAGGTGACCTGGAGCGTTACCGAGGCGGTCCTGATCGACGAGACCGGCACCAAGCTGAAAGGAAACTATGGTACCGGCTTCAAGGTACCGACCCTGTATGAACTCTACGCCCCCTTCTATGGCAACCCCGAGCTTTCACCGGAGACCAGTCGTAACTGGGACGTGGGTTTCGAGCAGGCGTTTCTGGAGCGGCGCATCCAGTTTGGCGCCACCTATTTCAACAACCACTTCGACAACCTGATCCAGGCCAATCCAGCGAACTGGTTCAAGGCGGAAAACATCGAAAGTGCGCGGGCCGAAGGTGTGGAAGCCTTTTTCCAGGTCAATCCGATCGAGAATCTGACCCTGCGGGGTAATTACACCTTCAATGCAACCCTGAATGAAAACACCGGCAAGGCGCTGGTCAATCGACCACGGGATAAAGGCAATTTCGAGGCCAACTACCGCTTCCTCAAGGATGCCGACATGAATCTGGTGGTGATTGCCGTCGGCGAAAAGGACGGTGTCCTGGACACCCGCGTGCCGGCCTACGCCATCGCCAATCTGGCCGGGAGCTACAACCTCAATCCCTATGTGAAGCTGTTCGCCCGCATTGACAACCTGTTCAACAAGGAATATCAGGAAGTCTATGGCTACGGCACGACCCGCCTGGCCGGCTATGCCGGCGTGACGCTGACCTACTGAAGCCCTGGCGCGAGCCCGGCCCCAGGGGGGCCGGGATGCGCGTCTACTTGACGACCTTGAGGGTTGGTTTCCTGCGCGGGGGAGGCGTGGGCGCCGTGGGTTCGGGTGGCGTCGGCGGCTGTGTCTCATCGCCGTCCTCCTCCTCGTCGAAGATCATGCCACGGCCGTTTTCCTGCGCATAAAGCGCCAGAACGGCCCGCATCGGCACGTCCACCTGCATGGGCTTGCCGCCAAAACGGGCGCTGAAGAGCACATGGTCGTTGCCAAGCGAGAGCCCCTGTACGGCCTCGGGCCGGATATTGAGCACGATACGCCCATCCTGGACATAGGCACGGGGCACCACCGTCCCCTCTGCCTCGGCGTTGACCAGCAGGTAAGGCGTGAAATGGTTGTCGACGATCCAATCATAGATGGCCCGGATCAGATAGGGCTTCAACGAACTCATGCGTGGCTGGAAAAGACAATCAGCGGGCCGACCTGCAAGATCAGGTCGTCCCGCCTCGTAGAACATGCTCGGCGAATGGAATGAGGGTATGCCTGGCCGGCCGGCCCGGAAAGATCAGTCGATATCTTTCCAGTATTCCTTCTTGAGCCGGTAGAAAATGTAGGTCAGCAACAGCATGAAGGCGATCACGTACTTGCCCAGCGGTATCCGCTGCAAGGCGGACGGCTCGCCGACATAGGCGAGAAAGCTGACCAGGTCGTTCAGCGCCCTGTCGAACTCGCGGGGACTCATCGCTCCGGGCCCGGTGCGCTTGACGCCAACGACCTCCAGCTTGCCATCCACCCGGCCCATCTCCGGTGCCTGCGGGCCCTGCAGCTGCCACAGTGGGTTAGGCATGGCCACATTGGGCGCCACCAGATTGTTGACACCGAAGGGGCGCCCGGAATCCTCGTAGAAACCCTTCAGGTAGCTGTATACCCAGTCGGCGCCACGGGCGCGAACGATCAGGGACAAATCCGGCGGCTCGACCCCGAACGCGAGCCTGGCATCCTCGGCCCTCATCGCCGTGTGCACGGGTTCGTGGATCTTGGCATCGCCGTGCAGGAAGAATTCGCGCAGCTTGTCCTCGCTGACATGCAGATCCTTGGCGATGCGGGAATAGCGGATCTGCTTGAGGCCATGACAACCCAGACAATAATTGGCGAAATGGCCGGCGCCGCGGATCACCGAGAGTTGATCGAAGACGTCGACATCGGCATGTTCCAGCCCGACGCCCGACTCGGCCCTGGCTCCCAGCGAGGCGGCAGACAGGAGAAGGATTGCGAATGCTTGTTTCATGCGGTTGAACTTCACGAATTTTTCCCGAGCACTTTCGACAGGGCTTCCCGGCACCTGATGACTAGCGGCGCGTGTTCGACCGCACGCAAGCCATCCTCGATCAGACGCCATTGGAATCCTTCACGCTTCGACAGGGGGATGACGGGCTCCGTCAGGCGCTCGGGCACAGGCTTGGTGATTTCCACCGACGAGAACAACGGCAACAGCAGGAAGAAAGCGAAGTAGATGCCGGAGAACACCCGCGCCATCAGGGTGTAGGTTTCGGTGACAGGCTTGGTGCCCAGAACGCCGAGACCCAGGAAGCTGATGACGAAGGCCGTCAGGGCCAGCTTGAACAGGGGGCTGCGATAGCGGATCGACTTTACCGGGCAACGATCCAGCCATGGCAGCAGGAACAGCACCACAATCGACGCGCCCATCGCCAGAACGCCGCCCAGCTTGCTCGGTATCGCCCGCAGGATCGAGTAGAACGGCGTGAAGTACCACACCGGCTGGATATGCTCCGGGGTCTTCATCGGGTCGGCCGGCTCGAAGTTGGGGTGTTCGAGGAAAAGCCCGCCCATTTCGGGCGTATAGAAGACGATCCAGGCGAAGATGGTGATGAACAGCCCGGCGACGTAGAGATCCTTCACCGTGTAGTACGGGTGGAAGGGAATCCCGTCCCGGGGAATGCCCACGAGATCGCGGTTCTTCTTGATCTCGATTCCGTCCGGATTGTTCGAGCCGGTGGTACGCAGAGCCGCCAGGTGCAGCACGACCAGCGCCAGGATGGCCAGCGGCACGCCGACGACGTGCAGGGCGAAGAAGCGGTTCAGGGTCGCATCCGCGATCACATAGTCACCGCGAACCCAGGTGGCCAGCTCCTCGCCCACGACCGGGATGGCCCCGAACAGCGAGATGATGACCTGGGCGCCCCAATAGGACATCTGCCCCCACGGGAGAAGGTAGCCCATGAAGGCTTCCGCCATCAGCAGCACGAAGATGACCATGCCGAACAGCCACAGCAGCTCGCGCGGCTTCTTGAAGGACCCGTAGAAAATCCCCCGGAACATGTGCATGTAGATGACCACGAAGAACAGCGAGGCCCCCGTGGAATGCAGGTAGCGCAACAGCCAGCCCCAGCTGACGTCGCGCATGATGTACTCGACCGAGTCGAACGCCAGATCGGCGGCAGGCTTGAAGTGCATGGCAAGCCAGATGCCGGTGAGAATCTGGTTGACCAGCACCAGGAGAGCCAGTGAGCCGAAGAAGTACAGGAAATTGAAATTCTTCGGCGCGTAGTATTTCAGCAGTTGATCTTCCAGAAACTTGCCGATCGGCAGACGCTCGTCCAGCCACTCGCGAAAGCTAGTGCCCCTCTGACTCATTTAGGCTTTCTCTCCGTCCAGGCCGACCACGATACGGGTCTCGCTGGCAAAGTAATAAGGTGGGATTTCCAGATTGACGGGGGCCGGCACACCCTTGTAGACGCGGCCGGCCATATCAAACTTCGAACCATGGCAGGGGCAGAAGAAACCGCCCTTCCAGTCGGAACCGAGGTCCGCCGGGGCGATATCCGGACGGTAGGTGGGCGAGCAGCCCAGATGCGTGCAGACACCGATGGCCACGAAGACCTCGGGTCTGATGGCCCGTGACTCGTTGCGGGCCGCCGCCGGCTGCTCCGACTGCTCCGACTTGGGATCCAGCAGCACCGGGTCGAGTTGCGGCAGATTTGCCAGCGCCTCGGGGGTCCGCCGCACCACCCAGACAGGCTTGCCGCGCCACAGCACCACAACGCGCTGGCCCGGCTCCAAGCCGGCGATATCCACCTCCACCGGGGCACCCATGGCTTCCGCCTTGGCGCTGGGTTGCATCGAGGATATGAAAGGCACGGCCACGAATCCCGCCCCCACGGCGCCCACCACGGTGGCCGCCTTCGTCAGAAACCGGCGCTTTTCGTTATCCACGCCATTGATCATGCAGATACTCCATTACGGGAAGGAACCGACGGACAGGGCTGACATGCCTCGATGCCAGCTTGCCGGTCCCGGATTGAAATTCATTGTTTCCCTGAGACTTCTGGGTAGGATTTTGTGGGAGATCGCCACGAGGGTCAAGAAAAACCCGATCATCCCCGTTACGGGATATCGCCCCAGACCCGGGGAGCGCTAAGCCGTCTCGGCCAGTGCCTGCCGGAAGGCGGTGAGGAAGCGCTGGTTTTCCTCCGGCTTGCCGACCGTGACCCGCAGGCACTGACTGAGCGCCCCCCCGGCCGGGTGCAGGTTCTTGATCAGCACGCCGGCCGCCTTGAGCGCCTCGAATACCCGGTCGGCGTCATGGCGCAGCAGACGCAGCAGGAGAAAATTGGCCTGGCTGTCATAAACCCGGACCGCCGCGATCTCCGCCAGGGCCGCTGCCAGCCGCGCGCGATCCTCGCGAATGGCGGCGACCTGGGCAGCGAACACCGCCTGCTGCTCCAGCGCGAATTCGGCGCTGAGCTGGGTCAGCACATTGATGTTGTAAGGCAGGCGCAGCTTGTCCAGTTCCCGGATCCAGTCCGGCGGCCCCGCCAGAAAGCCCAGCCGCAAGCCCGCCAGCCCCAGCTTGGAAAGGGTGCGCATCACCAGCAGGTTGTCGTACTGCCCCACGCGATCCATGAATCCGGCATCGGCGTAGGGTGCATAGGCCTCGTCCAGCACGACCAGACCTGGCGCAGCATCGAGTATCCGTGCCACGTCGGCGGCATCGAACAGGTTGCCGGTGGGATTGTTGGGATAGGCCAGGAAGACGATGGCCGGCCGGTGTTCCGCCATGGCGGCGAGGAAGGCGCCGATGTCCAGCGCGAAATCCCCGGCCCGGAGCGGCACGCCGACGAACGGCAGCGCCAGGCTGACGGCGAGCTGCCGGTACATCACGAACGTCGGCACCGGGGCCATGACCACCGATCCCGGCTTCAGGGCCATCAGCAGAATCTGGATGATCTCGTCGGACCCGTTGCCCAGCAACAGCTCGGCATCCCCGGGAACGCCATTGGCCGCCTTGAGCGCCCTTTTCAGGTTGCCGCAGGCCGGATCGGGGTAGCGATTGGGTTCGGCGCCGCGCAACCGTTCCAGCCACAGGCGGGTGGTTTCCTCTGGCCAGGCGTAGGGGTTTTCCATGGCATCCAGCTTGATGTAGCCGCGCGCATCCGGCACATGGTAGGCGGCAAGCGCCCTGACCTCCGGTCGCAGCAGGACCTCGAGGCGGGAATCGGCGCGGCTCATGGCGACGGCCTCAAGCGATACTCGGCGGAGCGGGCGTGAGCGCTCAGGCCCTCGCCGCGCGCGAGCACGGACGCGGTGCGCGCCAGGGTATCCGAACCCTCGGGCGAACAGAAGATCAGGCTCGACCGCTTCTGGAAATCGTACACGCCCAGCGGGGAGGAAAACCGGGCCGTGCCGGCCGTGGGCAGCACATGGTTCGGGCCGGCGCAGTAATCCCCCAGCGCCTCGGCCGTGTGACGGCCCATGAAGATGGCGCCGGCATTGCGGATACGGGCCGCCAGCACCTCGGGATCGGCGACGGAAAGCTCCAGATGCTCGGGAGCGATGCGATTGGCCACCGCGGCAGCCGTATCCAGGTCCGGTACGGCAATCAGGGCGCCGCGCGAGGCCAGCGAGGTCTGGATCACCTCGGCCCGCTCCATCGTTGGCAGCAGTTTCCCGATGCTGGCGTCCACGGCATCGAGGAAAGCGGTATCGGTGGCGACGAGGATGGCCTGGGCGTCCTCGTCATGCTCGGCCTGCGAGAACAGGTCCATCGCTATCCAGTCGGGATCGGTCCTGCCGTCACAGATGACCAGAATCTCCGAGGGACCGGCGATCATGTCGATGCCCACCTGGCCGAAGACCAGCTGCTTGGCGGTGGCCACATAGATGTTGCCGGGACCGACGATCTTGTCCACCCGCGGCACCCGCGCCGTGCCGTAGGCCAGTGCCGCCACCGCCTGTGCGCCGCCGATGCGGAAGACACGGCTGACGCCAGCCAGGTGCGCGGCAGCCAGCACCAGCGGGTTGAGCTCGCCGCCGGGGGTCGGCGTCACCATGACGATCTCCGGCACCCCGGCGACATGAGCCGGAATGGCGTTCATGAGCACCGACGACGGGTAGGCGGCCTTGCCACCCGGTACATAGAGTCCGACCCGGTCGAGCGGGGTGACCTGCTGTCCCAGCCGCGTGCCATCGGCCTCGGTGTATTGCCAGGAGGCGAGCTTCTGGTGCTCGGCATAGGCGCGGATACGGGCGGCGGCGGTTTCGAGCGCATCCGCCAGCGCCGGGGACAGCCCCTCCCAGGCGGTGCGCAGGACAGCCGGGTCGAGTTCCAGACCTTCCGCGCTGCCCGGGTCGAAACGGTCGAAGCGGCGGGTCAGCTCCAGCAGGGCCTCGTCGCCCCGCTGGCGGATATCGCCGATGATGGCCCTTACCCGCGCATGGACATCGGCGTCCGAGGTCTCGTCGTAGGCCAGCAGCGCCTGCAGGCGCTGGTCGAAATCGGGATCCCGGCTATCGAGGCGGCGCAGGCTCAGCATGGTGTCCCCTCCTGTGCCAGCGCCTGGCGCAGTTCGGCAATGAAGCCGGTGACTTCGGCATGTTTCATCTTCATGGCGGCCTTGTTGAGGATCAACCGGCTGCTCACGTCCATGATCAGCTCCAGCGGCTCCAGGCCATTGGCCTTGAGGGTCTTGCCGGTATCGACGACGTCGACGATGCAGTCGGCAAGCCCCACCAGCGGCGCCAGTTCCATCGAGCCATAGAGCTTGATGATCTCAGCCTGGATGCCCAGCGACGCGAAATAGCGGTGTGCGGTCTTGACGTACTTGGTGGCAACCCGCGGCCGGCTGCCGGGCTTGAAACTCAGGCCGGGCCGGCCAGCGGTCATCAGCCGGCAACGGGCGATGCCCAGGTCGAGCGGCTCGTAGAGCCCGGTTGCGTCGTACTCGGCCAGCACATCCTTGCCGGCGATGCCCAGATCGGCGGCGCCGTATTCGACATAGGTGGGCACGTCGCTGGCGCGGATGATGAGAAATTGCAGCCCGGCGCGATTGGACGGCAGGATCAGCTTGCGGCTCTTGCCGGGATCGACGGTGGGTTCGATGCCGATGCGGGCCAGGAGGGCGACGGCTTCGTCGTAGATGCGGCCCTTGGATAAGGCGAGTGTCAGCATGGTCGGATTATTGCGGCACGCGGCGGATTTCCGCGCCCAGTTGTGACAGTTTCTCTTCGATGCATTCGTAGCCGCGATCGATATGGTAGATGCGGTCGACCATGGTCTGCCCTTCCGCGACCAGCCCTGCCAGCACCAGGCTGGCCGAGGCGCGGAGATCGGTCGCCATCACCGGCGCGCCGGTCAGGGCCGGTTTGCCGCGGATGATGGCGGTGTGCGACTCGACGGTGATGTCGGCCCCCATGCGCTGCATTTCCTGCACATGCATGAAGCGGTTCTCGAAGATGGTTTCGGTAATCACGCCGACACCATCGGCGACCGCGTTCAGGGCCATGAACTGGGCCTGCATGTCGGTCGGGAAGGCCGGATAGGGCGCCGTGCGGATGGAGACGGCATGCGGGCGCTGCCCGCCCATGTCCAGCTCGACGGTGTCGTCGGTGACGCTGATGCGGGCGCCGGCCTCGCGCAGCTTCTGCAGCACGGCGTCGAGAATCTCGGGCCGCACATCCTTCAGCTTCAGCCGGCCGCCGGTGATCGCCGCGGCCACCAGATAGGTACCGGCCTCGATGCGGTCCGGCATCACGCGGTAAAGGCGACCGTCAGCCGACAGCGACGGGACGCCCTCGATTTCGAGCACGTCGGTCCCGGCACCGTGAATCCTGGCGCCCATCATGTTGAGGAAGTTGGCGAGGTCCACCACCTCCGGCTCGCGTGCCGCATTCTCGATGACGGTGGTGCCCTCGGCCAGGGTGGCCGCCATCATCAGGTTTTCGGTGCCGGTCACGGTGACCAGGTCCAGCACCAGCCGGCAGCCTTTCAGGCGCTTGGCGCGGGCGTGGATGTAGCCGTTGCGCACGTCGATCTCGGCGCCCATCTGCGCCAATCCCTGCAAGTGCAGGTTGACCGGCCGGCCGCCGATGGCGCAGCCGCCGGGCAGCGACACCTCCGCCTGGCCGAAACGCGCGACCAGTGGCCCCAGCACCAGGATGGAGGCGCGCATGGTCTTGACCAGATCGTAGGGCGCCAGGTAGCTGCCGATGCTGCGGGTGTCGACCTCGATGTTGAGCTTCTCGTCGACCGTCAGGCCGATGCCCATGCGCCCGAGCAGTTCCATGGTGGTGGTGATGTCGAGCAGGTGGGGGACGTTGCCGACGCTCACTAGCGTCTCCGAAAGCAGGGTGCCGGCCAGGATCGGCAGCGCGGCATTTTTGGCGCCGGATACGCGCAACTCCCCGTTCAGGGGAATGCCGCCGGTGATCAGAAGCTTGTCCATCAGTGAGTCTCTTGCCTCGAGTTGAATTCAGTCAGGGAGGAAGGGCGGCGGCGTTTCGAGCGGCAGCATGTCCGCGATCCCGCATACCCGCACTATGGCGCGCAGCGGTTCCGGCAGGTTCGCGTAGTGCAGCGGGCAGCCTGCCTGCCGGGCCAGCCGCAGCCATTCGATGAGCAGACCGACCCCCGCACTGTCGGCGCGGGTCACGCCGGCGAGATCGAACACCAGCGGCATCCCCCCGCGGAACAGGGGCTCGGCCTGGCGCAATGCGGGGACAGCCGTGTCGAAGCTCATGTCGCCGAGCAGCCGGTAGCGCCCCTCGCCGGCGACGCCTTCGAACGCCAGGCTGGCAGCCGTGCCCGCAGCGGAAGACATGGTCAATGCGGTTTTTTCGACGCCGGCTTCGACTCCGCCGGTGCCCTGTCGCCGGCCCTCGCTGTCGCCCGGGCAGCAGGCGGCCCTGCCTGGGACCTGGCGGCCGGTCCGGCCAGCTTCGCGGCGGCAGCCGTGTCGGCCTTGGCCGCCAGGCTATCAGCCTTGGCATCGGTTGCGGATTGGGCCGCCTTGCCCGTACCCTCTTCCGCCTTGTTGAACAGAAACCGGCTGATGAGCTGTTCCAGCACCATGGCCGACTGCGTCAGCTCGATCTCGTCGCCATCCTTGAGATAGTCGTCCGAACCGCCCGGCGACAGGCCCACGTACTGTTCGCCCAGCAGGCCGGCGGTGAGGATGCTGGCGCTGGTATCCTCGGGCAGGTTGCTGAATGCGGGGTCGATGCGCATGTCGACGATAGCCTCGTAGCGCTTGGCGTCGAAGCCGATGCGCTCCACCCGGCCCACCGTCACCCCGGCCATGGAGACCGGCGCCCGCACCCGCAGGCCACCGATGTTGCCGAAATGGGCCCTGACGACATAGCTGCCCTTGGCCGAGCGGAATTCACCCAGATTGCTGACCTGCATGGCCACGAAGAACAGACTCAGGAGGCCCAGCGCGACGAACACGCCCACCCAAATTTCAACAGCCCTGGAGGCTTGCATGTCAATCCCCAAACATTAGCGCGGTGAGCACGAAATCCGACCCCAGCACGGCAAAGGCCGAATGCACCACCGAGCGGGTCGTGGCGCGGCTGACACCCTCGGCAGTCGGCAAGGCATCATAGCCCTCGAAAACGGCAATCCAGGCCACGATCACCCCGAACACCAGGCTCTTGATGAACCCATTGACGCTGTCATCATAAAAATCGATCTTGGCCTGCATCTGCGACCAGAAAGGCCCCTGATCCACACCCAGGAGGCCCACACCGACGAAATAGCCCCCCAGGACGCCGACCGCGGTGAACAGGCCGGCCAGCAGCGGCATCGACAGGACACCGGCGAAGAAGCGCGGCGCGATCAGGCGCCTGACCGGATCGACGGCCATCATTTCCATGCCGGACAGCTGCTCGGTGGCTTTCATGAGGCCGATCTCGGCGGTCAGGGCCGAACCCGCCCGGCCGGAGAAAAGCAAGGCCGTGACCACCGGCCCCAGTTCACGCACCAGGGAGGCGGCCACCATCACCCCCAGGGATTCCTCGGCGCCGAAGTCGGACAGCACATTGTAACCCTGCAAGGCGAGCACCATGCCGACGAACAGGCCCGAGACCGTGATCAGCAGCACGGTGAGGACGCCGACCGAGTACAGCTGGGCGACCAGGAGCCGCGGGCGCCGCAACAGCTCGCCCAGACCGGCCAGCATGTGGATGAGGAACACATGCCCGCGCCCAAGCTTGCGCAGGGATTTCAGGGTCTCGCACCCCAGCCGCTGGAAGATGCCCGTGAACCGGTTGATCATGATTGATGTATCGGAGCGCCCGCAATCGAGCGTCAGGCGGCCTGGCCGAGCAGGTCGCTGTGGTAGTCGGCGGCCGGATAGTGGAACGGTACCGGACCGTCCGGATCGCCATGCATGAACTGTCGTATCCAGGGTGAAGCGGAATCGGCCACGGCGGCCGGCGTTCCCTGTCCCACCACCTTGCCGCCAGAAATCAGATAGATGTAATCGGCGATGGCCGCGGTTTCCTCGACATCATGCGATACCACGATGCTGGTCAAGCCCAGTTCCGTGTTCAGGTCGTGGATCAGTTTCACCAGCACGCCCATCGAGATGGGATCCTGGCCGGTGAAGGGCTCGTCGTACATCAGCATCATGGGGTCCAGGGCGATGGCGCGCGCCAGCGCCACGCGGCGGGCCATGCCGCCGGAAAGCTGGGCCGGCATCAGGTCGCGGGCGCCACGCAGCCCCACAGCTTCCAGTTTCATCAGCACCAGGCTGCGGATCATGGATTCGGGCAGGCGCGTATGTTCGCGCAGGGGAAAGGCGACATTCTCGAAGACGCTGAGATCGGTCAGCAACGCCCCGCTCTGGAACAGCATGCCCATGCGCTTGCGCAATGCGTAGAGCGCCCTGAGTCCGAGCGCATGGACATCGTGGCCATCGACGCGGATGGTGCCGCGCTGCGGCCGCAGCTGTCCGCCGATCAGCTTGAGCAGGGTGGTCTTGCCGGTCCCGCTGGGTCCCATGATGGCCGTGATGCCCCCGCGCGGAATATCCAGGTTGACGTCGTCGAAGATGAGCCGCGAGCCCCACCCAAAGGTCAATCCGCGAATCGAGACCAGAATCTCGTCATCGGCAAACGGCTGCTGCATCATTCGCGAAAGGGGACCCGAGGTCAGCGCAAATGGCGCGTATTCTGGCCGCCGCCGGCCGCCGCGTCAACTTGACGGCCCGTTGAATGGGTGCTTCGGGAATATCGATTCTGGTATATTTACCGGCTTCCCAAACCTGCCATTACGGAAAACCGAGATGTCAAAAAAACTCCTAGACATTGTCAAGCCGGGCGTCGTCACCGGTGCGGACGTCCAGAAA
Source organism: Methyloparacoccus murrellii (assembly GCF_054657115.1). NCBI lineage: Bacteria > Pseudomonadati > Pseudomonadota > Gammaproteobacteria > Methylococcales > Methylococcaceae > Methyloparacoccus > Methyloparacoccus murrellii. The sequence goes on from NZ_BAAHXD010000022.1 coordinate 40,134, forward strand.
GTCTTCGCTTTCGCCAAGGAACACCAGTTCGCCCTGCCGGCGGTCAACGTCATCAGCACTGACTCGATCAACGCCGTGCTGGAAGCCGCCGCCAAGGCCCAGTCCGCCGTGATCATCCAGTTTTCCAATGGTGGCGCCCAGTTCGTCGCCGGCAAGGGCGTCAAGCTCGAAGGCCAGCAGGCCCAGATCCTGGGTGCCGTCTCCGGCGCCAAGCATGTCCACCTGATGGCCGAGCATTATGGCGTTCCGGTCATCGTCCACACCGACCACGCGGCCAAGAAACTGCTGCCGTGGATCGATGGCCTGCTGGATCATGGCGAGAAGTTCTTCGCCGAGACCGGCAAGCCGCTGTTCAGCTCGCACATGCTCGACCTGTCCGAGGAGAGCCTGCAGGAGAACATCGAAATCTGTGCCAAGTATCTGGCCCGCATGGCGAAGATGGGCATGACCCTGGAAATCGAACTCGGCTGCACCGGCGGCGAGGAAGACGGCGTCGACAACAGCGGCATGGATCATTCCATGCTCTACACCCAGCCGGCGGACGTGGCCTATGCCTACGAACACCTGTCGAAGATCAGCCCCAACTTCACCATTGCCGCTTCCTTCGGCAACGTCCATGGCGTCTACAAGCCGGGCAATGTCAAGCTGACCCCGACCATCCTGCGCGATTCGCAGAAGCACGTTTCCGAGAAGTACAACCTGCCGGCCAACAGCCTCAACTTCGTCTTCCACGGCGGCTCCGGCTCGACCCAGGAGGAAATCCGCGAGTCGATCAGCTATGGCGTCATCAAGATGAACATCGACACCGACACGCAGTGGGCTTACTGGGACGGCATCCGGCAGTTCTACAAAAAGAACGAAGGCTACCTGCAAGGCCAGATCGGCAACCCCGAGGGTGACGACAAGCCGAACAAGAAGTACTACGACCCACGCGTCTGGATTCGTGCCGCCCAGACCAGCATGGTCGATCGCCTGCAGCAGGCCTATGCCGACCTGAATGCGCTGAACGTCCTGTAATCCGCGGATTCCCCAGGGCCGGGTTGCTTGCCGCGACCCGGCTTTTTTGCGCCCGGAACGCCGCTTCCCGGCGGCAAGCGCCCCCGTAAAATCCCGGCTGCCCGCATGTCGCGCACCCAGTCCCGCAAGAAACCGACACATCGTCCCAGGCCCCTGCCCGTCTCTCGCAGGGCGCCCCCCGGCGTCCGTGGAGGGTCATGGGGCAGACGGCTGCGCTGGCTGGCCGCCAGCCTGTTCCTGCTCAGCGCCATACCGGTCCTGGTCCTGCGCTGGCTACCACCGCCCACCAGCATGTTCATGCTGATCGAACGCGCCTCGGCCCTGCTCGACGGCGACCATCAGTACCGCATCCACTACCGATGGGTCGGCTGGGATGCCATCTCGCCGCAGGCCAAGCTGGCGGTGGTTGCCTCGGAGGACCAGACCTTCGCCCGGCATCTCGGCTTCGACTTCAAGGCCATGGAACAGGCACTGGAGAGAAACCGGGCCGGCAAGCCACTGCGCGGGGGCAGCACCATCACCCAGCAGACGGCCAAGAACCTGTTCCTCTATCCGGGCCGAAGCTACCTGCGAAAGATTCTGGAAGCCTACTTTACCCTGCTGGTCGAACTCAGCTGGCCGAAGCAGCGCATCCTGGAGGTCTATCTCAACATCGCCGAATTCGGCGACGGGATCTACGGTGTCGAGGCTGCCGCGCAGATGTTCTTCCACAAGGCTGCCGCCCGCCTCAATAGCGAGGAGGCCGCACGGCTGGCGGCCGTCCTGCCCAACCCGAAGCGCCTGCACGTCGACGATCCCTCCCGCTACGTGCAGAAACGCAAGGCATGGATCCAGGGGCAGATGCGCATCCTCGGCGGCCGCCACGTGCTGGATGAACTGTGACCCGGACTGCCGGCAAGCGGCAGGGCAAAGCGTCAGAATCCGGACAGGAAGTACCGCGTCATGGCATCGGCCTCGAAGCGATCGATCAGGAAGAACGGCGGGCGCCCCTGACGGCGGAAGCTGTCCGACAGCAGCTCCCGGCGCTCGCCGAAGCGCTGGCGAAAGCGCGCCTTGAGTGCCGGCCGCATGAACAACCGGCGCCGGCCGCCGGTTTCCGGATCCTCGACCAGGACCAGGCCCCATTCCGGCAGCTGGTCATACTCGGCGCTGTCCCAGACGACGACCGGTACGACATCGTGCCGGGCCAGGCTGGCCAGAAGCGCCTGCGCCTCCTGCAGCGGAAAATGGAAATCCGACACCAGGAATACCAGCGCACGCTGCCTGCCGAGGTGCTGCGCCGCCTGCCGCAGGGAGGCCGCCGAACGCCCCTGGCGCGCGACCAGGGCGAGGCGCTCGACCAGCTCCGGCACGCCGCCCTTATACAGGCGGGTGGGCAGAAAGAGCGCTTCATGCAGATGCTCGTCGCCGGCGATGAAACCGAACCGGTCGCCTTGCCGGAAGGCGGACCAGGCTGCCGAGGCGACGAATTGCGCAACCGTCGCCGCCTTGTCGCCCGTGCCACGGTAGCCCATGGATGCCGACAGGTCGGCGATGACGACCACCGGAATCTGGCTGCGCTGGCGAAAGCGGCGGACGGCGAGCTGGCCAAAGGGATCGCCAAGGCTGGCGCGCAAGTCCAGGTTGCGGGGATTCGGGCTGGCGACAAAGGGAACCAGCCCGGCGAACTCATCGCTACCGCCGTTCTGGCTGCTGGCGTGGGTACCGGGATGCGGACTCGCGGCCCGCCAGGAAACGCGGTAGTGGAACGCCTCGATCAAGGCGCCGCCACCTGCCGGAGCAGACCCTCCATCAGCGCGCCGACGATGGCCTCCCGTCGCAGTTCGTAGACCGGCGTCAGGAACACCCGGTGAGCGATGGTTTCCCGGAACACGCCCTGCACATCCTCGGGGATCATGTGGCCACGTCCCTCCAGCCAGGCATTCACGCGCGCTGCCCGCATCATCATGCTGACACCGCGCGGACTGGCGCCGGCGAGGATGAGCTGATTCATGTCCACGCCGTCGAGCCGCAGACCGAAATCCGCCGGCCTACGAGTGGCCGCCCAGAGGTCCAGCGCGTACTGCTGCAAGGCTTCGCTGGCGCGGATGTGGTTCTGGATCACTGGCGCGATGTCGGCGATTTCCCGATAGGGCATCACACCCGGCCGCACGGTTTCGATCAGCCGGTCGACATCGTGGAAGCGCGGGTTGAACATCAGCTCGCGCTGCAGGACGGGATCCCCGGGCGCGGCGATATGCAGCTCCATCAGAAAACGGTCGCGGGCCGCCGAAGGTATCTCGAAGGTTTCCTCCCGCTCGACCCGGTTGCGGTCGGCGAAGATCTGCAGATAGGGAAAATGGTACTCGCGGTTGAAGGCGGTGACGCTGCGCTCGGCCATGACCCGCAGCAGCAGCGAATGGACCTGCGGCCGCGCCCGGTTGACCTCGTTGAAGAAGAACACCGACAGCAGTTCGCCATGCTTGAGGATGGGCCCCGGATCGACCTGTGGCCGTCCCTGCTCGTTGATGTAGGTGTGATAGACCAGGTCGGCCGGCATCAGGTCGATGGTGCCCTCGATCCGCTCGTAGGCGCCACCCAGGCCACGCGCCACGGCCCGCAGCAGGGTGGTCTTGCCGACCCCGACGTCGCCCTCCAGCAGGATGTGCCCGCGGGCGAAGATGCCGATCAGAATCTGGCGGATGGCGCGATCGAGGCCGATGACGGCCTTGCCGATCTCCTGCTCGAAATCCAGGGCACGCTGGCGCCAGTCGGCAAGCCGTTGATCCTTGTCGTATGTGCTCATCGGGGAAGCCTCCTGATCGCCGGAAGGAGTCGCATCGCAGCCTGCGCCCGGGCCCTCAGCAAAAACCCCGCATCAAGCGGGGCTTTCTGTGTGGACGGGCTGTCCGACGGCGCGGTCGAACTCAGGCGCCGCCCTGGCCGGTTTCCGCGATCAGCGCATCGCAGCGCCTGATCTGCGCATGGCCGAAGGCCACCAGCTGCTTGCCGATATCGACGACCAGGGCGCACAGCGCCGGCATTTTCGAGACTTGCAGACCGAGATAGCCAACCGCACCGATACCCAGGGCCGCCGCGATCACGGTGGGCAGACCCATCGCGTGGAAAAGGCGCACGATCTGGAACAGGACATCCAGCGGCAACAGCAGCAATACGCCGACATACAGCAGCGCGGTAAAGCTGAAGAAGACGAAGGTAATGAATTTGAATACCTTCACCAGTGTCTGGTCGAGTTTCATGAGGGATGGATCCTGAAGGTGAGTGTTCGATAACGGGGATGTGCCGGCAGCGGCGCTGCACACAGCCACTCGCAAAGGCGCGCATTCTAGCACAAGCTGGACGCGGCTGAAGGCGGGCAACTGCCGGACGGAATGATGCTAAACCGCAACAACGTTGCAAAATGCGCAATAATTCTGCCGGCACGGTATCTTTTAGCTCCCCCCACCCGATGAGGTTTTCGCCATGCACCATCGCCGACCAAAATGGCTGTCCGTCTTTGCCCTCTGCATGTTCCTGCCCGCGGCCACCTGCTGGGCCTTGCCCACCGGGCACCATGGCGCCGTCCTGACCGATTGCACCGATCCCCGGTTTTTCGAGGAAACACCGGCCAGCGATGCCCACGTGAATCGGCTGGAACGCTTCTCCTTCACCGCCTCGGACAATACCGAGCCCTCGTCGATCAAGGTTCAGGTCAACCTGAAACCGGTCGAGATCACCATAACCCCCAAGCGCAGCGGGCGCTTCCAGGTCGACGCACGCTTGCCGGAACCGGTCGTCGCCGGACGCGCCTGGATCAGGGTCATGGGGATGAGTGTCGACGGCTGCCATCAGCTGCATACCTGGAACGTCTACGCGGACAGCCAATAACCCCCGGACCGATCGAACCGGCTGCCATGTCCGCCTGCCTGGGCTGTCGGGGACGAGGCGTGGTCAGGGGCGCGCTGCTCGTGGCCGCATCGCTGCTGCTCGGTGCGGGAACGCTGCTCGCGCTGGCGCTGCAGACACACCCCGGCTTGGCCGGCAGCGAACCGCTGGCCAATCCCGCCCAGGCACGCCAGGCGCTGGGGGCCAAGCTGGCGGGCAGCATCACCGATCATGAGGTGAAGCAGTTCACTCTCACGGCGCAAGACCTGGCCATGGCCGCCAGCCTGGCCATCGCCCGCAAACGGCTGCCGGCCCAGGCGCAGGTGTCCTTCCACGACCATCTGATCGATGGCCAGGTCAGCCTGGCCTGGCCGCCGGGATTTTCCTCGCTGTTTCTCAACATCCGGCTGCTCGTCGACACCGGCAGCGGCCAGTTCGAACTGCAACGCCTGCGGATCGGCGACCTGGTGCTGCCGAATGGCCTGGTCAGGCTGCTGCTCAGGCTGCCGCCACTGACGCGGTATGCGCAGCTCGCCGAAGACATGGTCGCCTCGGTCGGGATCGAGGATGACCGACTCAGGCTGGTCGTGCACTGGAACCGGGAAGTGCTGGGGGAACTCCGCGGCCTGCTGATGGATGTGGCCGACAAGCGCCGCCTGCTGGTCTATCAGGAAAGGCTCACCGATATCCTGGAACGTCGGGGGGAACACCTGTACGTGCGGCTGACCTCCTTGCTGCCGCCCCTATTCCAGCTGGCGCAGCAGCGAAGCCAGGAGGGGGCCGACCCGGTCGAGGAAAACCGCGCGGCCCTGGTGGTCCTGAGCGCCTATGCCAACGGCAAGGATCTGTCGTCGATGCTGGGTACGGGTCGACAGCCACCGCCACGCCGGGTGCTGCTGAACAAGCGCGTCGATACCGCCAAGCACTTTCTCGGTGCGGCCAGCATGGCGATGTCCGGCCAGGGCACACTGGTGGAAATGATCGGCCTGGCCAAGGAGCTGCACGATACCCACGACGGCAGCGGTTTCAGCTTCATCGACCTGGCCGCCGACGAGGCCGGCGCACTGCTCGGCAAGACCGCCGTACGCTCGCCGGAGAAGGCCCGGCGCCTCCAGGCGCTGCTGAACCAGCCGATCGCCGAGTCGCAGTTCCTTCCCGAACTGAAGGACCTGCCGGAAAGCATGCACAGCGAGGAGTTCGGCAGGCGCTTCAAGGGTATCGGCAGCCCGGAGTACGAGGCCATGCGCAGCGAGATCGCGGCCCGCATTCGCGCCCTGCCCCTCTACCGCGAATACTGACCGGACAACACAAAGCCAGCCCGAAGGCTGGCTTTGTGCCGGCGCGATGATTCGCCTTATTCGGTCGGGAACGCCTTGTTGGCGTAGGCCGGCAGGCGCGGCATCTCGATCTTCGGGAATTCGCCGGTCAGGCCATTCAGGAAGGCGACGATGTCGGCCGTCTGGGCGTCGGTGAGTTCCTTGTTGAGCTGCGTCTTGGCCATGACCTTGACGGCTTCCTCCAGCGTCCGCACCTTGCCGTTGTGGAAGTAGGGCGCGGTCAGGGCGACATTGCGCAGCGTCGGCACCCGGAAGAAATGCTTGTCGGAGGCATCGTGCGTCGCCTCGAAGCGGCCGAGATCCTGGCTGAAGCCGTACTTGGCCTCCAGTACGCCATTCTCGTAAGCGGGGAATTTCTGGTAGAAGCCGGTGCCCTCGGGCAGAGCCGGACCGTTGAAGGCCGGACCGGAATGGCAACCGACACAGCCGACCTCGGCGAAGGCATTCATGCCACGCACCTGCTGCTCGGACAGTGCCCCCTTGTCGCCTTGGGCGTACTTGTCGTAGGGGCTGTTGGGTGTGATCAGGGTCCGCTCGTAGGCGGCGATGGCCTTGACCGCGTTGTCCGCCGTCACGCTGTTCTCGCCGCCGAATGCCGCGGCGAAGGCGCGAGTGTAGTCCGGCATCGCCTTGAGACGGGCGACGACATCATCCCAGCTCTTCATGCCCATCTCGGCGGGATTGGTCACCGGACCGCGAGCCTGCTCCTCAAGGCTGGGGGCGCGGCCATCCCAGAACTGCACGGAGCTGAACGCCGCGTTGTAGACGGTTGGCGCGCTGCGGCCGCCGACCTGGTCCTTGACGCCGATGGAGCCATGGCGGTTGTCATCGCCGGCGCCCATGACGTTGTGGCAGGAGTTGCAGGAGAGGACGCCATTCGCGGACAGGCGTGGATCGTGATAAAGCATCTTGCCCAGTTCGACCTTGGCCGGCGTCGTCGGGTTGCCGGCAGGCTCGGGCGCCTTGCCGGGCAGCGCCTGCCATTCGATGGCCGAGGCGGAGAGGGAAACCAGGGCCAGGGTCATGGCGCCCAGCGTTCTCTTGATCATGAACATGCGATTAACCTCCTTGAGTGAGCAATACGGATCGTTCGATCTTGTTCTGTTCCCGCCCGGTCGGGGCGTCGGGTCCCTCTTATAGAGAAACCCTCCTGTCTTTGCAACCGCGTGCGAGTGAAGGCGCAACCCCGGCACCCGCGAGATTTCCGAAAAAAAGACCCGCCTTGCGGCGGGTCATAAAGGAGAGGAAGAACCGCCGGCTAGGACAGGGTCCGGCCCGGGTAGTTCATCGGCGCCCAGCCCGACAGGGCCAGGGCGCGCAGGCTCTGCGACGCCGGCGCCGAGACGGCCACCTCTCCCTCCAGAAGATTCAACAGCGCGTCCACCTCGGGCAACAGGCCGGCGCCGGGAAGATCTTGAAGGAACGGCACCTGCGGGCACGGGTCGGTGCGCATATGCCCGAGGATTTCGCGCACCGTCACCCCGTCGATATCCCGCGCCGGCAGATAGGCCTCGTCGGCGGTCTCCTCGATCAGGGCGGACGCGCGCAGCCGGTCCAGGGCCTCCTTGACCGTCACCCAGGGCAGCCCCAGCCGATCGGCCAGCACATCGCAGGAAACCGGCGGCTCCTGCGCGACATAGCGGCGGGCGATCAGGACCATCAGCGACAGCCCCAGCCCCTCGCGGGTGCGGCTGCCGAGATCCTCGAAACGCCGATGGCCCTGCAGGAAACAGGGATGCTGGAAATACAGGGCAGCCTGGCCGCCGATCAGCAGGATCAGCCAGGACAGATCCAGCCAGATCATAAACAGGATGACGATGACCAGGCTGGAATAGATGGCGTGGTAGCTGGCCGAGGTGGTCACGAAATGCGCGAACAGGAAGCCGACCAGCTTCCAGGCCAGCCCCCCCACCGTTCCGCCCAGGAGCGCCGCGCGCCAGGGCACGCGGGTGTTGGGAATGTACAGGTAGACGAACGTGAACGCCGCGATGACCAGCAGGATGGACAGCAGCTTGCCGCCCAGGAAAAACAGCGTGCCGAAAGGCTCGTGGGCAATCAGCCGGCGCACCGCGGCGGCGGCCGGCATCGATGCCGTGAGGCCGATGGCGGAGAACATCAGCAGCGGCCCGAGGACGATCACGCTGATGTAGTCGCCCGTCCGCCGCGCCAGTGTGCGCGGCTGGGTCACCCGCCAGATATGGTTGAAGGCCGTCTCGATCTTGCCGAGCATGGCAACCGAGACATGGATCAGCACCGCCAGCCCCATGAATCCCAGGAGACCCACGTTGATCCGCGTCACGAAGTCGAGGATTTTGTCGGTCAGCAGGGCCGCCTTGTCGCCCAGCGGCGCCAGCAGCTCCAGCAGGAATGGCTCCAGGTGCCGGTTGACGCCGAAGGTCTTCAGCAGCGAAAAGATGAAGGCCAGGCCGGGCACGATGGTCAGCAAGGTGGTATAGGCCAGGCTGGTGGCCCGATAATCCAGGCCCTCTTCGCGGATGCTGCGGTACAGGGCCACCAGCCAGATTTTCAGCAGTTGCAGCCATTGCTGGCCGGCAAGGACCAGCCGATCGGGACGGGAAAGCAAGGCGGGCATGAGTGAACCAGGGCAGCGAGCAATGCCGGAGCATGCCACAAACGCCCTGCCCTTGCCGCCCCGCCGGCGTGACCCCGCGTCGCCGGCTCCCCCGGCGAGCCCTTATCCGGCCGTCGCGTCCCGCACCGTTCGGATCGGCAAGGCGCCGAGCAGGGCAACCATTTCCTCAAGATTGACGGGCTTGGCGATGAAGTCGGTGAAACCGGCCGCCAGTGCCTTTTCCCGCTCTTCGGCCAGCACACCGGCCGTCAGCGCGATGACCGGCAGCATGGCGATATCGGGATCCTCGCGGATCGCCCGGGTTGCCGTGAGTCCGTCCATGACGGGCATCTGGATGTCCATGAGCACCACGTCGAAGCCGTGCGGATTGGCGCGCAGCGTCTGCAGTGCCTGCTGTCCGTCGGCGGCCAGGATCACGATGGCGCCTTCCAGTTTCAGTGCCCGCTCGAGCATGAACAGGTTGATCCGGTTGTCGTCCACCGCCAGCACGCGCAGGCCAGGCTGGCGATTTCCCGGCGGCGGCGGCGACCGGGCCGGCGCGGGATCGGCCGGGATGCCGCTCATGGGCGCCGCCTCCAGGGGCAGTTCGAACCAGAACCGGCTGCCCTGGCCAGGCACGCTCTCGACGGCGATTTCGCCCCCCATCAGCTCGACCAGTCGCTTGCTGATCGAGAGTCCGAGACCGGTGCCGCCAAATCGCCGCGTGGTGCTGGTGTCCCCCTGGATGAAGGGCTCGAACAGCCTGGCCTGCTGCTCGGAGGGTATGCCAATCCCGGTATCGCGCACCTCGAAGCGAAGCCAGCGCTCAGGCGCTTGCCTCATGACAGGCCGCACGACGATCTCGACCGCGCCCCGCTCCGTGAACTTGATGGCGTTGCTGCCGAGATTGACCAGCACCTGCTTGATGCGCAGCGGGTCGCCGACCAGCCTGGGAGGTAGGCCGGGCTGGCTGCGGATCGACAGGGCGATGCCCTTTTCCCGGGCGCTCAGGCTGAGGACCGTATCGAGGTGGTCCAGCAGTTCGGCGAGCTCGAAAACGCACTTTTCGATGGTGAGCTGGCCGGCCTCGATCTTCGAGAAATCCAGGATATCGTTGATGATGTGCAGAAGGCTCTTGCCGGCCTCGCCGAGCCTTTTCACGATCTCGTGCTGGTCCGTTGTCAGGGCATCGCGGGTGAGCAGCTGGGCCAGCCCCAGAATGGCGTTGAGCGGCGTGCGAATCTCGTGGCTCATGTTCGCCAGGAACTCGCTTTTCGCCCGGCTGGCCAATTCCAGCTGGGTGGTTCGCTGCGCGACCTTTCTCTCCAGACCGGCATTCAGGTCGCGGATGGCGGCTTCCTGGGCCTTCCGCTGGGTAATGTCGCGCAGCACGCAGGTATTGCCTCTGATGGTGATCTCCAATGGAAACGTGCCGCCATCCTTGCGAACGCCAAGACATTCCGGGCTCATCCAGGGCTTCGCCGCGCCCACGTCGGCCTGCCATTGGCCGCTGCCCGGCGGAGCCTTGAGAATCATCAGCCGGGTCAATGGCAATCCGCGCATTTCCTCGGCCGCGTAACAGAAGAGGCTGGCGGCCGCCGGATTGCACAGCTCGATGTGCCCCTCCCGGTCGATCAGAAGAATCCCGTCAGGCGCCGTCTCCAGCAACGTCCTGAGTTGCTGTTCATTCTTACGGATCGTTTCCTGGGCCAGCTTGCGCTCGGTGCTATCGGCAATGTAGCCATGCCAGAGGACGCCACCCTGTGGCAGCGGCTCCGGGACCGAATTGCCCTCCAGCCAACGGACGCTGTCGTCATCGAAACGAACGCGATACTCAAACTGCCAGGGCGCCAGCGTTTGTGCCGAGGTCTCGATCGACGCCCGCATGCGTCCGGCATCGTCGGGGTGGATAAGTCGGTCGATCGGCTCCGCGGTCTCCCGCACGTCCTCGGGGGGCAGACGGTAGATCGTCCGGATACCTTCGCTGGCATAGGGAAAACAGGCGCTGCCATCCGAGCGTCGTTCGTACTGATAGACAAAGCCAGGAACCCGGGCGGCAATCTTTTTCAGCCGGGCATCGCTCTCCTTGAGCTGCGCATGCTTGTGCGCCAGGGCCTCCTCGCTGCGCCTGTCCACCAGGATCACCAGGCAGCCTGCCTCCTGGCCTTCGGACGCCCCGAGATGCAGGATGTGGCCATCCACCGGCATGCTGGTCCCCTTGGCGAGCTTCAGGCGCAGATTCACCAGGACGGGGGGCGAGCCGAGCCATGCGCCTTTCAGGCGTTCGTACAGCGCGGTCCGGCTTTCGGGCTCGAACAGCTGGTAGATCGACAGGCGATTGAGGCTCGAGGAACGGCCCAGATGCAAGCACTCGGACGCCTGCTGGTTGGCTTCCACGATAAAGCCGAGCGGGTCCACGAGGAATCCCGGTAAGGGCAGGTTTTCATACAGCGCCCGATACTTCGCCAGGGCCTGGGAAATCTCGTGCTGCGCGGCATTCAGTTCCTGATTCTGGATTTCCAGTTCCGCCTGGTAGACACGCAGTTCCTCGACCAGGCGGCCGAGATCCTGGGTCTCCTCGTCAAGGTTCAGGGCGCTGGCCTGATCCCGGTACAGGCCGATGGCACGCTGGGCGCGCTGGCGCAGTTCGTCCAGATTGATGGGCGGATTGCTCATGCGGCAGCACTCCTGTGCCAGGCGGTGACATTGATGTGGCTGATGACGGCACCGAATTCCTGGCCCGTCACGGGCGCCACATTCATGACGAACCAGCGTTGCTCGGTCGGCGAGTGGCAGGGATATTCCATGGAGAATTGCGGCAGCACACCCCCCAGCACATCCCGGATGCCCTTGACCGCTCGTTGGGCATAACCGCCACCGTCCAGGCCACCGGTCTCGCAGACCTCCAGATAGTTGCTGCCGGGCCCCGAGCGCGACAACTCGCTGTCGCCATTGGCCTGGGCAAACCGTCGCCAGGCGGCATTGACCAGCACGATGCGGCCGGCGGGGTCGATGACGGCGATATGCTCCGGCAAGGCATCGATGACCAGCTGCAAGCGCTGGGCATCATGAAACGCGCTGACGTCGACGAAGGTTACCACCACGCCGCGATCGGTGGTCGACGGCACCTGGTAGGGCAGCATGCGCATCAGGTAGATTTTGCCGCCATCGGCGGACTTGATTTCCCGTTCCACCATGCGCCCCATCCGCAGGGTCGCACGGAAGTCATCCATGAGATCCGGATAGCGCAAAAGGTGGGCGATATCGTCCAGAGGCCGGCCGATATCGCTTTCGCGCAGCCTGAAGAGCTGCGTCGCATCCGGGCTGAAACGGGTGATGGCAAGCTGGCTGTCGACGAAAACCGTCGCCACGGCAGACGCCTTGGCCATGCTTTCCAGGTCGGCATTGAGCCGGTTGAGGAGCAGCATCTTTTCCTGGAACTCCGCGTTGACCGTGCTCATCTCTTCGTTGACCGACTGCAACTCCTCGTTCGAGCTCTGCAGTTCCTCGTTGGTCGCCTGAAGTTCCTCGTTCGAGGTTTCCAGCTCCTCGATGGTGGCCTGCAGGCTTTCGCGGGTCGCGGCAAGCTCTCGCTCCAGAATGTTGACCCGCGCCACGGTTTCGGCGTCGACATTGATCGGCTCGGCCTGGCTGGCCGGCCTGCCGGTCCGGTCCTCGAAACACAGCAGCGCCAGCCGCTCTTCGGCCTCGGCCGGCACCGGATGGACCGACAGGCGGATCTGGCGGGGCTGGCCATCGACACGCTTGAGCGCGACGACGTCCGAAAGCATCGAACAGCGGTCGCGGAATGCCTTGAACAGCAACGCGGAGGCTATCGGGATCAGCGGGTCCGGCAGCATCCGGTCGATCTCGAGGCTGGCGATACCCTCGCGGTTATGCAGATACTGGCTGACCTCGCCATAGAGATGCACGGCCTCATGCCTGGCATTCACCAGGAGGGCCGGCGGCGTGAAAACGTTCAGCAGCACGGCGATACCGGCATCGCCCTGCCCCACCGCGCTGGGCATCTGCCGTGGCGAGTTGCCGGAACGATGCGTTCGCCCCTTGCCGGCGACGGGATACGTGGCGCTGCCGCCACGCTCCACGTAAGGCAGCGCCATGGCGCCCTTGCGACGAAACAGCTTCTGCTTGGCGCTGATGGTCTCAAGGCCTTGGGTCATGGCCGACAGCGTTTCGCAGGTGCCCAGCATCAGGGCGCCCCCCTGGTTGACCGCGTATTGCAGCGAACGCAAGGCCCGTTCCTGGGCGGAAGCATTGAAATAGATCAGCGTGTTGCGGCAAACCACCAGATCCATTCTGGTGAAGGGCGGATCGGCCAGAAGGTTATGCCGGGCAAACACGATGCACTGCCGCAGATCGTTCTTGACCAGGAAGCTATCCTCCCGGCGCACGAAAAAGCGCTCCAGCCGCTCCGGGGACAGCTCTGCCGCGGCGAATTCCGGGTACTGGCCGACACCGGCTGTCTCGATGCACTGCTGATCGACATCGGTCGCGAAAATCTTCAGATTGGGCCAGTGCCGCTCGCGCTCGAAGGCCTCGATGAACAGCATGGCCAGGGAATAGGCCTCTTCCCCGGTGGCAACCCCGGCGGCCCATACCCGGATCGTTTCACCCACCGGCTTCTCCGCGACCATGGGCCCGATAACCCTGTCGGCCAACGCCTGAAAGGCCTCGGGGTCGCGGAAGAAGCCGGTCACCGAAATCAGCATCTCGCGCCTCAGGTTGAGAATTTCCGCACGGTCCCGCTCCAGCAGGTCCAGGTACTGGACCCATTCAGATGTGTGCCTTACCTGCATGCGCCGCTCGATGCGGCGCATCACCGTGGCCGGCTTGTATTCCGCGAAGTCGATACCGCAGAACTGCTGCAGCAGTTGCAGGATGGCGGCAAGGGCCTGATCCTGGGTCATCAGGCCATATGGCAACACCTTGGTCACGTCCTGAACCTCCTGATAGGGCAGGTTGTGGACGTGGGCGAGGATGCGGGCCGGCAACTCCTCGACCGGCGTGCC